>JAGAHX010000077.1 GCA_017626845.1 Bacillota bacterium | reverse complement strand
CATTACCCTGGGCGTAAACGTTGTGGATTCCGCGGGCTATTCCATCGGCAGCGGCACCTTCGCTGCGGCGGGCGCCTGCGGTCTGCACTTCGAATTTCCCGTCAGCCTTTCGTTTACGGACCTGCGTACGCCCGAGCCGGAGGATCCCGGCCCAGGAGACGATCCCGGCACGGGTGGTGATCCAGGCACAGGAGGCGGCGACCCCGGCGGCGACCCGGACGATCCCGGCGATCCCACGGATCCTGCGCTGCCGGCAGAGGGTGACGACATTACGGGTGTGGATGCGATCCTGGACCTGCCGTCCGTCGCCTATGCGGGTCACGACGTGGAAGCCCGGGACTGCTCTTGGTACGAGGTCGACGGCAAGAGCATCAACGCGGCCAGAGCGGCGGAACTGGGGCTCGGCAAGAGCAGCTTTACCATCGTGCAGAAGGGCGTGGGCAGCATCCGCAAATCCGGCAAGACCGGGGCCATCGCGGTGTTTTCGAAGAGCGGCACCTATCAGGTGAAGCTGACGGCCACGGCCTCCAACGGGCTGAAGGATACGGACACCCAGAGCATCAAGATCTTAAAGACGCCTGCCATCCTGGAGGATCTGGGCGGCGTGCAGAAGGAGAACCGCAAGCAGGAGCTCCTGATTACGGTGGCGCAGGACCCGAAGAACCCCGTCGATCAGCTGTCCGTAAAGCTGACGGATGCTGCAAGCGGCGAGAGCATTTCCGTGGAAAAGGTGTTCGTCGGTGCGGAAAAGGCGCCGGTGAATTCCGCCCACATCAAGTACCGCAGCCTGCTGGATACCGGTTCCGACGCGTATTTCCTCTGTGCGGAGCTGGATTTCCTGACGAAATGGCACGAGACGCGCACCCTTTCCTACGAGATCCGGGTGAAGGACAGCGCAGGCGGCACGGACAGCGCCTTCGGCAGCTTCGACGTGGCGCCGGATCTGCCGCCTCTGGCGGTCATCGACCTGGAGGATGCCTATTACCGGAAGGAAGGGACGAATACGGCTTCCATCACTCCGGTGTGCGCTTCCGTCTCCGACGGCGACGCTCTCCAGCGGACCTGGCAGTTCAAGGCGGCGGACGGCAGCTGGCAGTCCGTTCCGTCTCTGCCCGGGTATGCGGACCTCAGCTTCGGCAGCCGCAAGTCCGTGCGGTTCGATAAGACCGGTGTTGGCCCCTTTGCCGTAAAGCTCACGGTAAAAGACGTGTGGACGGAGGAGACCCTGCCGGAATACATCTCAGAAGCCGATTATTTAAGCCATAGCGCGGAGAAAACCTCCCGGGTGGACAACATCGCTCCCCGGGTGAGCCTGGACCTTCTGCGGACCGAAACGGCGGAGATCTTTATCCTCACAGAGTCGGACAAGACCGCCCGGGATGTGCTGGCCGCGGCGCCGAGCTTAAAGGCGGCGCTCCTGGCGGAAGGCATTGCGGCGGAGGTGTCCGCGGACTTCCGGCAGGCTGCTGCCGGGGCAAAGACCGGTACGCTCACGGAGGTGACCACCGGAGGCCACGGGGGCCGGGATTACCGGGACAGCGACCTGCAGCTGTACTCCCCCTATTTCAGCGGCATGTGGAGCGGCGGCAATCTGGCGGCAGACAACCGCTACACCTATATGCTTCTGCCTTCCGTCGAGACCTACAGCGGCAATCCGAAGTACAGCCTCAATACCTATCCCTTTACGATCACGGCAAGGGACAAAAATGGCAGCACCGTCTGGACGACCACCGTTTCCCGGGCCGTGCTGGACAGCGATACTTATCTGCGGGACGCCTCCTGGGGATTCGATGCGGACGGCACCTATCTCTACCTGATCGACAGCGGCAAGACGGCCCTGTTCGACATCCGCACCGGGACCTACGTGGCGACGTTGCCGGCGGCGCTGGGGGCGTTCAGCCTGCTGACCCCGGAATCCATCTATACCTTTAAGGAGAACGGCATCTGGCGCATGCCCCGCAGCGGCGGCAGCCTATCGTGCATTTACGATGCGCCCATCTGCTGCCCTGCTTACGTGAACGGGTCCGTGCAGTTCGTCGCAAAATTGGATCTGGGCAAAGGTCTGGGGCTCTACCGGGGCGTGTTCGACGCCGCGAAGGGCAGCGTGCGGTGCGCGCTGCTGGAGGGGTCACTGGAAGGATACGCCCGGGATGCCGAAGGCCTGGCCATCGACGCATCCGGCGCCGTCTTCGTGAGAAGCGGCGGCGCGTTCTACGCCTACGGTGCGGACAACGCCCTCATCCGGAAGATGCCGATCCGGGTATCGATCGACAGCATCTCTTCGGTCTTCCCCGTGTGGGGCGGCGACGGCCGGGTGCGCTATGTGGGGCTGGGCGGCCGGAACCGCCTGCCTAAGACCCGGGAGGTCTGGTGCTGCGTATACAGCGTGTACACGGACGATGTGTATACAGATAAACGAAGCAAGGAGGATAACTATCCGAACTACGGTTCCCCCGTTGTGTACGCGCTGGAGGACGAAAACGGCGCCATCGGCGTGTACTTCGGCTGTAATTACGTGTATTCCACCGGGGAACGGTACCTGGATACGGCGGTCTTCTCGTTCAACGGGACGCTGCGCAATCCCATGGGTTTCCCCATGGAGGAAGGCGTCCAGAGCCCGCGCTACGTAGGGGCAACCGCGAATCTGAACGGCTCCGCGGACATCAAGCAGATCGTTCACGTGGCGGAGAGCCGCGCGGACGAGGAAGCGCGGCTGAAGGCGAAGCATCTGTCTTACGAAGCGGATTATACCCATTACGAAGCGCTGAACGGAACGCCTGCGGCGGATGCGCTGACCACCGCCATGACGCAGGTTGCGGCGGCCGTACGGCAGAGAAAGGAGCAGGGGCAGAACGCGGCGGTGCTGAAAGGCGCCGGCTCGCTGACCCGCACCATCAGCCTGGCGCCGGATACCACCTACTTCTACGAATACGATACGACGGCCAAGGCGGACATCTTCTCCGTGCAGGCGCAGCTGACGGCCCCTTCCGGCATGGGAAGCGGCACGAACGGCTACCGGGTGGCGGCGTCGCACGTCGAGAATTTCGACGATGCGGCGGTGGACCGGTTCTTTACGGCAGATACCTCCGCCATCCGGGAAGGACGGTATTACATCGGAACGCTGTCCACGCGCTCGACGTCCAGCGTCTGGACGCAGACCGGATCGTCCTATCCCATCCGCTTTACGGTGCCGGAGGGATTCCGTGCCGTTTTGGCGGCGGACTTCGAATATGACGCGGACACCGACCCGCAGAGCAAACAGCTGCTGCTGCGCAAGGACGGCGGGGCTGCGGTCGTTCTGGACATTCCCTCCGCCGGCATCTCCCGGCTGTCCGGCACCTATATGCACGACCGTCTGCTGGACAGCGGCTCCTACGAGCTGAACGCTTCCGTAAAGGAACGCACGAAAGCCTCGGGTCACAGCTGGTATTTCTGGATCGATAACCTGAAGGTGCTGCTGGTGCAGGAGGGCGGGGCGACTCAGGCGGCCGGCCTGCAGGCGGTGCCGGTCTCCTCGTCCGTAAAAGGGGACGGGCAGATGCGCCGCGTGAGCGGCAGCTTTACGACGCCGCAGCAGGTGATGCACTTTGCGCCCTACAGCAGCGTTCAGAGGGTCAGCGGGCTCCGGAATGTCTACACCGCGGTGAGCGAGGCGATGCGGGGCTACACGAAGACCCTTACGCTGGATCTGAATGTTCCGGCGGGTCAGCAGGTTCTGAAGATGGTGTTTACCGGCACGGGAAGGGGAGGTTCCTATACTTCTTCCAGCACCGGAAAGACCCGCTATTACAACAGCAGCTGGAGCTTCGACGACACGCTGTTCGGCATCCATACGCTGGAAAGCAGCTCACTGCTGGCGCTGTACGAAATGCCGGCAGACGTGCGCTTCGTCCGCAGAAATCTGACGGGGAGCCATCAGCTGAAGGCCTCGGTCGATACGAACCGCGGCGGACAGGTCGCTTTTTCGGACCTGCTGCTCTACATGTCGAATCCCGGCGCGGCGCTACCCAGCGCCTTGCAGGAGGGACGGTTCTTCGAGGAGGGCAATCAGCTGTACGCGGAAGACCTGCTCTTCTCCGGCGGCGGGCGCATCGCCCTTGCGGCGGAGGATGGAACGGTCATCCGCAACCTGCGGATCTGGACGGTGAGCGGCCAGACCGAGGACACGGCGCTCTCCTGCAGCTTTAAGGCGGAGGCGGACCTGGCGAGATGGAGCCGGAGCGGCACAGAGGCGGAAGTGAAGCCGTACAAGACGGAAAAGGAAGAGCCTGCCCGGGTGTATGCCAAGGGCGAGACGATCAATTATCAGGTCTATTACGGCGACTACGAGAATGATCCCTCCAAGAAACAGCACTGGGTCTACACTCACGAGCCCCTGAGCGACGGACTGCATCCCCAGGCCGGGAAGGACCTGACGGCGCCCGTCACGAAGTTCTGGGTAGACGGCAAGTACACCCTGACCCACTGGCAGGAGGACAGCACCGGCGATCCGGCCTACGACAAGGAATCCAACCGGGTGGCCATCACGTTCTATATCCAGAGCGGGCCGGGGAACGACGCTCCCTGGGTCAAGAGCATTACGACGGATCCGGCGGCGCCGAAGGCCGGGAATACCTATACGGTGACGGCGAAGGTGGACGACAAGGATAAGGATCCTCTGACCGTAACGATCGAGGTCTACAAAGATTCCGGCAGCAAGCCCATCGGTTCGAAGACCGTAAAGGATCTGAAGCCCGACGCCTCCGGGAACTATCCGGCCGTCGTGCTCTCCGGCCTTCCCGCTGCTGCGCCCGGTACCTACGACATCGTGGTGACGGTGAGCGACGGGCAGGGCTCGGATATCGACACGCTGCGCTTTAAGGTGAAGGAGGAGCGGTCCCTGACCGGCTCCGTGACCCACACAGCCGCCTGGGAAGCCAACCGGCTGGCCTGGAACGAGGCGAAGAAGGGCACGGATGCCGTGCGGCCCGCCAACATGTTCTGGCCCGGGGAGACGCTGGTGCTGAATGCGCCTACGGGCGGCGATCCCATCTCCGTGGACGCCCAGCTCCTGCAGTTCCCCCAGTATGCTGCGCGGCTTACCCGGGGCAGCATGGGTGCGGACGGCAAAGTGAACTTTACGGGTCAGATCTGGCACAGCTCCATGCTCCAGACCATAGGCACGGCGAAGCCGGTGCCGGCGACGGTGCGCTTTACCGCCCGATTTGCGGACGGCGGCACCCTCACCTGGGATGTGGCGATCCTCTTCGACCAGTCTTACGGGTCGTATTACCAGCTGCATCGGAATTATTGAGAAATTGCGGAAAAGGCGGCCCATGGGACACCTTGAATGAAGTTATTCTTGACATTGTTCCAGGCTTCTGGAATTATAGAACCATGGAGGTGTCCCATGGTCCTGTCCGATTCCGCAAAAGCAATTTTTAACTCTCTACACGAGGGCATCAACATCATAGACGCCGGCGAGACGATCGTCTTCGCCAACCGGGCATACCGGGAATTTCTGGAGAAAGACGGCGGCATCCCGGATGACGCCATCGAAGGCCGGAAGCTCCGGGAACTCCGGCCCGGCGCCCGGCTTCCCGACGTGCTGAAGACCGGGCGTCCCATCCTGCAGATGGAACGCAGGGAAGGGGCCAGCTCCTATTTCGTCAACATGTATCCGATCTTCGAGTACGGAACGCTCATCGGGGGGATCTCCGTGGTCACCTTCATGGACGAGGCTTCCAGCTTCCGCAAAAAGATCGACGAAGCGGAGCGGCGCAACCGGCAGATCCTGCACCGGGTCAACCAGACGAACACGACGGGGGTCACCTTCGACGTGATCGCAGCGAAAGCCAAAAGCTCCCGGGCCTGCCGGGATTTTGCCAAAAAGATCGCGCCTCTGCGGGCGCCGGTGCTCCTGATGTGCGAATCCGGAACGGGAAAAGGGGTCTACGCCAAGGCGATCCACAATGCCAGCAACCGCAGCAAGGAGCCCTTCGCCTCCATCAACTGCGCGCTGTTCGATTCGCCGGCGCTGGAGGCCCAGCTCTTCGGCCGGGTGACCCACAGAGCCTACGGCGATGCGGCGGACGAGCAGATCGGCATCTTCGAAGCCACCAACGGCGGCACGCTGGTGCTGGATGAGATCTCCGAGATGAGCCTGGATCTGCAGAGCAAGATCCTGCGGACCATCCAGAGCGGCACGATACGGCCGGTGGGTTCCGTAACGGAACTGCCGGTGGACGTGCGGATCATCGCCGCCAGCAACGTGGACCTGACGGAACTGGTGACCGCGGGCAAATTCAGCACGGAGCTGTATTATGCGCTCAGCAGTTTTGCAGTCAAGATCCCGGCGCTCCGGGAACGGATGGAGGATCTTCCCCTGCTGGTAAAGCAGATCCTGGACGAGCTGTCCATTACGTTGAAGCAGCGGCTCTCCATTACGGAGGACGCCCTGGACGTGCTGATGTACCACAGCTGGCCGGGCAACGTCCGGGAGCTGAAGTCTGTACTGGAGTTCTCCGCCTATACCTGCCAGGACGGGCAGATCACGGAGGCCAACCTGCCGGAGAACATCGGCAAGAGCACCCGCCGGGGCACGCTGCCCCTGTACGACCGGGTGCGGGAGTATGAAAAGACCGAGATCCTGCGTACCCTGGAGTTCTATGGCACCGACCTGAAGGGCAAAAAAGCGGCGGCAAAGGAGCTGGGCATTTCTCTGGCCAGCCTGTATGCCAAACTGAAGTAGTGCATTCCAGAATTCTGGAATGTGCTTCCAGGAAATCAGAAGCGCCGAAAAGCGTTGAAAATTCAAATAGTTATTATATCGAACAAAAAAGAATTCCAGCATTCTGGAATTCTTTTTTATTGTAACACCCATTTCGCCCCTGTAGGATGATTGTGCAAAGTTTATCAATCTCACTTTTTTCAGGAGGTCCCATGTTAGCAGTATTAGGTTTCATCACCGTCATCGCCATGCTGGTGCTGATCATGACCAAGAAGGCTTCCCCCCTGGTAGCCCTCATCGCGGTCCCCGTCATTACCGGCATCATCGCCTGCGGATTCTTTGTGACCGACCCGGAGAACGCTCCCGGCGTCATCGACTTCGCAGCGAACTTCAAGTCCCTGGGCGGCATGATCACCGGCGCCAAGGGTATCGGCTCCGTAGCCGCTACCGGCGTCATGTTCATCTTCTCCATCCTGTTCTTCGGTATCCTCACCGATGCAGGCACGTTCCGCCCCATCATCGCCAAGATCATCAAGACCGTAGGCACCGACCCCGTTAAGATCTGCATCGGCACCGCCATCCTGGCTGCCATCGTGCACCTGGACGGCTCCGGCGCGGTCACTTTCCTGATCTGCGTACCGCCCCTCGTACCCCTGTACGACGCCGTCGGTATGAAGCGCACCACCCTGGCCACCCTCGTAGCCCTGTCCGCAGGCGTTATGAACGTTCTGCCCTGGGGCGGCCCCACCGTCCGTGCGGCCACCGCTCTGAGCGAACCCAGCGCCGTTTCGTTCTTCATGCCCGACCTGCCCGCCGTTATCGCCGGCATCATCTGCGTTCTGCTCTTCGCTGCACTCATGGGCAAGAGAGAAAAGTCCCGCATCCTGGCGGAAGGCGGCGGAAACGTTTCCGAGATCGTCTATACTCCGGCTGCTCTTACGCCGGAAGAAGAAGCGCTCCAGCGCCCGAAACTGTTCGGCGTCAACATCTTCCTGATCATCGCCGCCATCGTTTCCCTGCTGAAGTCCGGCTTCGCGCCCGCCGTCGTCTTCATGGTATTCTACGTGCTGGCGACCGTTATCAACTATCCTGACGTGAAGACTTCCAAGGCCAGAGTCGACGCCCACGCGAAGTCCTGCCTGATGATGTGCTCCGTCCTGTTCGCAGCAGGCTGCTTCACCGGCATCATGAAGGGCACCGGCATGATCACCGCCATGTCCGAAGCGCTGGTCTCCATCATCCCTGCATCCATGGGTAAGTTCTTCCCGGTCATCGTCGGTATCATCGGCATGCCCGCATCCCTGCTGTTCGACCCGGATTCCTTCTACTACGGCGTACTGCCCGTTCTGGCGAACACCGCCGCAGGCTTCGGCGTTGCCGCTGCAGACGTAGGCCGTGCCGCTATCCTGGGCCAGATGACCGTCGGTTTCCCGATCTCCCCGCTGACCGCATCCACCTTCCTGCTGATCGGTCTGGCCGGCGTAGACTTCGGCGAACACCAGAAGAAGACCATCCCCATCGCCTGGGCAATCAGTTTGATCATGCTCGTGGTCGCGATCGTTACCGGTGCTGTTGCCCTGTAAGTTCGCTGACCCGTTGAAAGGAGTACTATAAATGAGAACGATCCGTATCGGTTCCGGTGCCGGCTATGCAGGCGACAGACTGGAACCCTCCCTGGAACTCATCGAAAAGGGAAATCTCGATTACATCAGCTACGAGTGCCTCGCAGAGCGCACCATCGCCATCGGCCAGGAAGCCAAGCTGAAGGACCCGAAGAAGGGCTACAACGGCCTGCTGGAATACCGCATGGAAAAGGCCCTGCCCCTGTGCTGGGAGCACAAGGTCAAGCTCATCACCAACATGGGCTCCGCCAACCCCGAAGCTGCCGCTGAAAAGTGCGTGGAGATCGCCAAGAAGCACGGTCTCACCGGCATGAAGATCGCCTGCGTCACCGGCGACGACATCCTGCCCATCATCGGCAAGTACGACGAAGTGGAAGTCTGGGAAAACCACAAGCCCTTAAGAGAACTGGACGGCAAAGTCGTCTCCGCCAACGCCTATCTGGGCGTCGAAGGCATCATCAAGGCCCTGCAGGCAGGCGCTGACGTGGTCATCACCGGCCGTGTCGCTGACCCCGCCATCTTCATGGCTCCCGCCATCTACGAATTCGGCTGGGATCTGGAAGACTGGGACAAGCTGGGCAAGGGCACTGCCATGGGTCACCTGCTGGAATGCGGCGGCCAGGCAACCGGCGGCTACTTCATGGAGCCGGGCAAGAAGGACATTCCCGATCCCGCACATCTTGGCTTCCCCATCGCCGAGATCTCCGAGGACGGTTCCCTCGTCATCACCAAGGTGGAAGGCTCCGGCGGCATGGTCACCAGAGACACCTTAAAGGAACAGATCTGCTACGAGATCCACGATCCCGAGAACTACATCACCCCCGACGTCGTTGCAGACTTCAAGCACATCCAGTTTACCCAGGAGGGTAAGGACCGTGTGCGGGTCACCGGCGCTACCGGCAAGCCCAAGACGGCTACCTTCAAGTGCTCCATCGGCTACAAGGACTGCTTCATCGGCGACGGCGAGATCTCTTACGGCGGCGAAGGCTGCCTCGAAAGAGCCAAGCTGGCCCTCGAGATCATCAAGGAGAGACTGGAACTGGTCGCTCCCGGCGCGTTCGACGAGATGAAGTACGACATCATCGGCTGCAACTCCCTCTATTGGAACCCCGACAACCAGATGCCCAGCGCTCCCAGCGAAGTCCGCGTAAGAGTCGCAGGCAGAGCCAAGACGAAGGCCATCGCAGACCTGGTTCCAAACGAAGTGGAAGCGCTGTACACCAACGGTCCTGCAGGCGGCTGCGGCGCGGTCAAGCGCACCCGCGACATCGTCTCCGTTGCATCCATCCTGATCAACCGGAACGACGTAAAGCCCGAAATTGCAGTGTATACCGTCTAGGAAAGGAGGACGCAGCACATGAAACTTTATGAGATCGCACATTCCCGCACAGGCGACAAGGGAAATATCTCCAATCTGTCCCTCATTCCCTACGATGAGAAGGACTTCGAAATGCTCAAGGAGAAGGTGACCGCAGAGAAGGTCAAGGAACACTTCAAGGGCATGGTCAAGGGCGAAGTTGTCCGCTATGAACTGCCGGACATCTGCTGCCTCAACTACGTGATGCAGGCGGCCCTGGGCGGCGGCGTTACCCGCTCCCTGTCCGTCGACATGCACGGCAAGGGATTCTCCTCCTACCTCCTGGAGATGGAGATCTAAATAGCAAGACATCCTGAAGAAATCAACTTACGGCATAGCATCCCTTTCGCAAAGAGCGCACCCTTTCCCGTGGTGCGTTCTTTGCTTTTGTCTGTGACCCAAGTATGATATAATGCCCTTGCAATTACTTGTTGCTAACTCAGGAGTATAAAGGATAAGAGTAAGACACATGAAAAAACTGATCAGCATACTGCTCGCTCTGGGGCTCATCCTCGGCAGCTTTGCCACCGCCTTCGCCGACCCCGCCACGACGGACATCAAGTTCGAAGGGGAGGAGATCCGGCTGAGCGTCGCGGACGTGGTCCAGAAGATGACCACCGAAGGCACAGCGGCCGAGACGGTGCGCCTCAATAAGCTGTCGGACGAAGCCATCGCCAACGGCTACAAGGAGAACTACGACACGCTGAAGGCGATGCAGGACTACATCAACTCGCTGCCCTACAACATGGTGATCGCGGCGGGCATGGTGGGCCAGGGCACCGGCGTCGAAGCCACAATCGTCAAGATGACCCGGGATTTCGCCAAAGCCAACCTGGAAACGAACCACGAGGCGGATCTCAACAAGCTGGAGATGAGCATCTACCAGCTGTATTACCAGACGCTGCTGGCCCAGGAATCCCTGAAAGTCACCTGGGAAAACTACGTCAATAAGAAGAACACCCTGGCGCTGGTCAAAAAGAAGTACGGCCTCGGCGCTGCTTCCAAGCTGGAGGTGACCACCGCAGAGAACATGCTGGTCTCGGCTGACAAGGACCTGCACGATGCCCGTGGCAACTGGTATGCAGCCCGCATGAATTTCAACATGCAGGCGGGCTATCCGCTGCTGGCCAATACGGTGCTGACCCAGGAGATCGCACCGGTGGCGATGCCGGCCGTCACCCTGGATGAGGCCATCGCAGCTGCGCTGGCCAAGCGCAATGAGATCGGCTCCGTCAAGTTCGGTATGGACGTGCAGGAGCTGCTGTGGAGCCACGTGCAGCTGACGAAATCCCCGAAGAACTCGGAGTACCAGAAGCAGAACGTTTCCTATCTGCAGATGAAGCAGGCTTCCGAGAACATCGGCACGCAGATCGAGCTGGGCATCCGCGCGGATTACCTGACGCTGGCCAAGAAGAAGCAGGCCATCGACGCCGCGGACAGCACCATCGCTCTGGCGGCTTCCGCCTATCACATCCAGCAGGTCTCCTACGAGCTGGGTGCCTGCACCCTGCAGGATCTGAACGACACGCTGGCCAATCTGAACGCCGCGAAGCTGGGCAAGGTCTCCGCCGTGTGCGACTACAATCTGGCGGTGCAGCAGTACATCTTCGACATGGGCGTCGGCACCACGAGAGTGGATCTGTAAAACTGTAAAGAAGAAAGAGGAGGCAGAGGCCTCCTCTTTTTGTGTGGCCCGGAGAACGCCCCCGGGCCGCTCTCGGCGCAGCTCAGGGATCTGGTGTTTCGACGGTTTCTTTCGCGTGCCGTTTCGGGACCGCGAGCCGACCTCGGCCGGTTTCGTCTATGCGAAACGCGGCCTCAAGCAACGGCTCGCCGGGTCAAGCCCGCCCGAAACGGATTCCGCTCAAAAACCGGAAACACAGACGATCCCTTCGCATCCGCCTCGTGCGGCCCGGGAGCTATGCAGGTCACAAAATGGAGCCATATTGTTATAAAGTGATATACTGAAACAGAGTTGTTTTGTAGAAAAGGAGGCAGCATGTATGGATAAACTGTTTTACAACGGAAAAGTCGTTACGATGGATGGCGAACGCATTGTCCAGGCTGTGGGAATCGACGGGGACCGCATCGTCTTTACCGGAACCAACGAAGAGGCTTCGGCTGTGCAGGCGGATGAACGCATCGATCTACAGGGCGCTCTTATGCTTCCCGGGTTTAACGAAGGGCATATGCATACAGCGATCTATGCATTTGCCAACAGCAATGCTACGCTTTTCCACTGCAAGACGGTGGAAGATTGTTTGCAAACACTTCGCGATTATTATAAAGCGCATCCCGGTCGTACTTGGATCTACGGACGCGGATGGAACGACCAGAACTTCGAAGGAGAAAAGCGCTATCCGACCCGGCAGGAACTGGATGACATCGCTTCCGATATTCCCTTGATGGCCGTCCGGGCCTGCGGACATGCAGCTGTCTGCAACACCGTTGCGATCCAAAAGATCGCCGCGCTGCCGGAAGCAGCAGAGATGCTTGCAGACCGCATCCACCTCGATTCGGGCGTGGTGAACGAAGCCGCCGTAAAACTTTTCTACAAGGTGATCGACGAGCCCTCCGTAGCGGATGTGGAAAACATGCTGGAATTCGGCCTGCATAAGCTGGCTGAAGAAGGAATCACGACCTGTCAGAGCGACGACCTTCTGTCTGTTCCCGGTGCGGGATGGCGTAAAGTCATGCAGGCGTATCGGAATCTGGACGCGCAGGATCGCATGCCGGTCCGGATCTGGGAACAGTGTCTGTCCCTGGATCAGGAATCGTTCTTGGATTTCGTGGCGGAAGGGTACCGCACGAAGCAGGGGGACGGCATGTATCGGGTCGGCCCGCTCAAATTGCTGCTGGATGGGTCACTGGGAGCAAAGACGGCAGCCATTACCGATCCTTACCCCGGTGAACCGGATAACCGCGGACTGCTGCTGTTTACCCAGGCGCAGATGAACGCATTCTTTCTGAAAGCACAGGAGAACGATATTTCCGTCGCGGTGCACTGCATCGGCGACCGGGCCATGGAAGTCGTGCTGAATGCCGTGGAATACGCGCAGGCGAAGTGCCCGAAAAAGGACATTCGGCATGGCATCGTACATGCACAGATCACGACGCCGCACATTCTGCAGCGTATGGCGGAAGATAATGTGATCGCCTATATTCAGCCTGTTTTCGTCGGCACGGATATGGATATCTGCGAAGACCGGATCGGCCACGACCGTGCGAAGGATACGTACGCCTGGAAGACTATGCAGGATCTCGGCATCCTTACCGTTGGAGGCTCCGATGCGCCGGTGGAGCGCTTCGATGTACTGGAGAACATCTATTTCGCGGTGACCCGCCAGAAATTGAATGGCACACCTGCCGGCGGCTGGCTCCCGGAGCAAAAGCTTTCCGTGTACGACGCTGTAAAATTATTTACCGTAAATGCCGCAAAAACCTGCTTTATGGAAGACGAATTGGGACAGATCAAGGAAGGCTATCTGGCCGATCTGGTCGTGCTGTCCGACGACATCTTTTCGATCGATCCCAATGCAATCAAAGACGTGTGCGTCACCCAGACCATCAGCCGGGGGCGGACGGTATTTCAGAAGTAGCGGCCCTGTACGGGTCACATAGAACAGGGAGGCCTCGGCCTCCTTTTTTGTTGCCCGGACGATTTATGCACAAAAATGCATAAAAACTTTCTAAAAATGATTAAAAAGTGAATAATGACCCTTGACAACCCGCATAATAAAGAATAAAATCCTAGCGTAATCCCTCCTCACGTATAAAATTGCAATCGAAAAAATAAGAAAGAAGGAAAACAAAATGGCAAAGAAACTGACCGCACTGCTTCTGGCACTGTGCATGATCGTAGGCCTCGCCGCCTGCGGCAGCTCCTCCAGCGATACCGCAACCTGGGAAGACGAACTCGGCACCGCCGGTAAGCTGAGAGTCGGCATGGCTGCAGACTATCCGCCCTACGAATCCTACGATGCACAGGGCAATGTAGTCGGTCTGGACGCCGATATCGCCGCCATGATCGCCGAAAAACTGGGCGTCGAGCTCGAGATCGTTCCGATGGAATTCGACACGATCATCAGCGCGGTCACCGCAGGTACCGTCGACATGGGCATCTCCTGCTTCTCCTACACCGAAGAACGTGCGCAGTCCGTTCTGTTCACCGACACCTACATGACCTCCTCCCAATCCTGCTTCGCTTCCACCAAGTACGGCATCACGAAGCTGGAAGATCTGGCCGGCGGCATCGTCGGTGCAGGTAACGGCACCACCGGTATGGACGTAGCGAACGAACTGGCAGGCCAGTACGGCTTTACCACCCAGCCCGGCGAGATCGCCGTCATGAGCGAAGCCGTGAAGGCCGGTGCGATGCAGGCCATCGTTACCGAGCAGTGCGTAGCAAACTCTTACATCTCCGCAGAGCCCGACCTCTTCCAGATGATCGCCGACGACCTCACCGTTGAGGAGATCAAGGCCATCACCAACCAGAAGAACGTCAATCTGCAGGCTAAGGTCAACGAGATCATCAACGAGTTCACCGCCAGCGACGCCTACAGCGAACTGGTCGTCAAGTGGTTCAACTAAAACGGCGAAGATCTCCGGAAGAAACTGAAATCGCATGCATCATGGCAGGGAGTCCCTTCCTGCCATGATTGTCGTCTTAAAGGAACGGTTTTATGAGTGCATTCGAACGAATCTTTACGCCCGAAAACATGCAGTTCATGGTGAAGGGCGCCGGTTACTCCCTGCTGGTGGCCATCTGCGCCCTGGCGGGAGGCTCGGTGCTGGGCCTTCTGGCAGCCATGGCGAGGATGGGCAAGAACAAGATAGCCAGAGCCATCGCCAACGTCTATGTGGAGGTCATCCGCGGCACCCCCATGATGCTGCAGATCCTGCTCCTCTACCTGGGCGGCCCCGTCATTACCAGGACGCTGTTCCACTACGTCTTTACCCCCAATCCCATCCTGGTGGGCACCATCGCCATCGCGATCAACTCCGGCGCCTACTCGACGGAGCTGTTCCGCTCCGCCATCCAGTCCGTGGATAAGGGGCAATGGGAGGCGGCGAAGACCATCGGCCTGACCCACAAGCAGACCCTGCGGGAGATCATCCTGCCCCAGGCGTTCAAGCGCATCCTGCCGCCCTACATCAACGAATTCATCGTGCTCATCAAGGATTCGTCCCTGCTGTCCACCATCGGTGCGGCGGAACTGCTGCAGCGGGCGGACGTGCTGGGTGCCAAGTTCTATAACTATCTGCTACCGCTGCTGTTCGCGACGGTGGCCTATCTGGTGATGACCCTCACCATCTCCTACTTCGCGCGCAGACTGGAAAGGAGGCTGGCCGAAAGTGATTAAAGCCGTTCATCTGAGCAAACATTTCGGAAACGTAAAGGCCGTGGACGACGTGTCGCTGCACATCCATAAAGGGGAAGTCGTCTGCATCATCGGTCCCTCCGGCTCCGGCAAATCCACTCTCATCCGCTGCCTGCACGGCCTCGAAGTGCCCGACAGCGGCGAGCTGTACGTCAACGACAAGCTGGTGGACTTCTCCAAGGACACCACCAAGGATCTGGCCCACATCGGCTTTGTATTCCAGCTGTTCAACCTGTTCCCCCACAAGACCGTGCTGGAGAACCTGACGCTGGGCCCAGTCAAAGCCGGCGGCGTGCCTCAGAAGCAGGCGGAGGAGACCGCCATCAAGCTGCTCACCCGGGTCGGTCTGGCGGAGAAGGCAAACGACTATCCCGCGTCCCTGTCCGGCGGGCAGAAGCAGCGTGTCGCCATCGCCCGGGCGCTGTGCCAGAGCCCGGAGGTCATCCTGTTCGACGAGCCGACCTCGGCGCTTGACCCCGAGATGATCGGCGAGGTCCTCAACGTCATGAAGGAACTGGCCGACGAGGGCATGACCCTGGCAGTGGTCACCCACGAGATGGGCTTCGCGAGGAAGGTCGCAGACCGTGTGATCTTCGTGGACGGCGGTAAGATCGTGGAGGAGGGCACCCCCGACCAGATCTTCGACGCCCCCCAGAGCGACCGCCTCAAGCTGTTCCTGTCCCAGGTCATCCACATGTAGGAGGCGCCATGGAATACGTAGCAGCGGGCTACAACATGCTGACAGACGTGACGTTTGTAGACGGCACGCGGATCCTGAACGCCCCCGGAGGCTCCTGGTATGCGGCCTCCGGCCTGGTTTTCTGGCGCAAAAGCGTGGCTTATGTAGGCACGGCAGGGCCAGATTTCGACGAATACTACGGCAAGTGGTTCTCGGACAATGGCATCGACTGCCGCGTAAAGAAATGCCTGCCCCAGACCCTGAAATATTCCCTGAAGTACCGGCCGGACGGCATCTGGACCGAGGAATGCAGCCAGGGAGAGGAATACGAGAAGATGGCCAAAGACGTCGGCCCCATTACCCCGCAGATGATCGCGGAAGCCTGCGGCCCGGAGACGAAAGGCATCTATATCGAGGCCAGCCTGTCCGCGAAGATCGCGGACGGATTTGAAGAGATCAAGGCGCTGGTGCCCCAGGCGGCCCTGCTGTGGGAGATCAACGGCGACGACCTGAGAGACCCCGCCTGCAAAGAAGCGATCGAGGCCCGCATCGCTCTGGTGGATGCCTTCTCCCTGAACTACGACGAAGCCTGCGGCTTCTTTGGCACGGCGGACCGGGATGAGATCTGCAGGCGCCTGCAAAGCTACGGCAAGCCCTGTTTCTTCCGGTTGGGCGAAGAGGGCTCCGCCCTGGTGACCCCTGCAGGGGTCACATATGCACCCGCCATCGGCCTGGAACACAGCGTCGACCCCACGGGCTGCGGCAACTGCTCCACGGCAGCCAGCCTCATCGGCATCTCCGAAGGTCTGCCGCCGGAACAGACGCTGTACATGGCCAACCTGGCCGCCTCCTACTGCGCCCGCCAGACGCCCCCCTGGCCAACCCCTCAAGAAGGATCAAAACATGAAAACATTTCAGGATGTCTTTAAAACGCCAAAACCCATCATCGGCGTGCTGCATCTGAAGGGCAGCACCGATGCGGAGGTAAAGGAACGCGCCAAGCGGGAGATCGCGGCCTATCTGGAAGGCGGCGTGGACGCGCTGCTGGCGGAGGATTATTTCGGCACCTACGACCAGCTGGCCTGGACGCTGGAGTATCTGCTCACCCACCGGCCAAACGTGCCCGTTGGTGTAAACTGCCTGAATTTCGACTCCCTGAACTTTGAGCTGGCCCGCCAATACGGCTGCGATTTTCTGCAGCTGGATTCGGTCATCGGCCACGTAAAGCCCCGGGATGAGGCTTCCATGAAGGCGTTTCTTGCCAAGGAAGAGGCCCGCACGGATGCACTGGTCCTGGGCGGCGTGCGCTTTAAATATCAGCCTGTGCTGTCGGCGCACACCCTGGCAGAAGACCTGCAGGAGGCGAAGAGCCGCTGCGGCGCGGTCTGCGTTACGGGCGATGCCACGGGTGCGCAGACGCCCCTGGACAAGCTGAAGGAATTCCGCAGCCTGCTGGGCGGTTTTCCGTTGATCATCTGCTCCGGGCTCAACGAGGAAAACTGCGTCGAGCAGCTGCAGATCGCGGATGCCGCCGTCGTGGGCAGCTACTTCAAGGACATCGGCAAAGACACCGGCGACGTAAGCCCGGCCAAGGTCCGCGCGCTGATGGAGAAAGTCAAGACGCTGCGGTAGCAAGACAAACCCGGCCGCCTGTGATACAATACAGGCGGTGTTTTTATAACAGCAAAGGAAAGAAACATGAGCAAACTTACGAAATTCAGCGATTTAAAGAAGATCCCCTGCGAAAGCAGCTGGTTCGAACCGTATAAAGTGGCGGAAGGGGTGACGGCCATCTACGAGCCCCACCACTTTCAGGAAGTCATCAGCTATCTGATCGAGGGTGAGGAAAAAGCCCTGCTGCTGGACTCCGGCATGGGCCTGGGCAACATCAAGGCCGTCGTGGAATTCCTGACGGACAAGCCCATCACCCTGGTCAACAGCCACTCCCACTTCGACCATGTGGGCGACAACTGGCGCTTCCCCGAGACGCATCTGATCAACCTGCCCGAATACGTAAAGCGGCTGGAGAGCGGCGATGTCTTCCAGGCGGACGCGGAGAACCGGGTGCCCGAAGCCTTGTGGTACGACGGCGAGCCCTGGTTCGACCTCAAGACCTGGCACACGAAGCCCTGCAAGGTGGTACCCATCGAGGACGGCCACGTGTTCGACCTGGGCGGCCGCAGGCTGCATGTCATCTCTACCCCGGGTCACACGAAGGACTGCATCATGCTTGCGGACGTGGAGAACAAGCTGCTGTTTACCGGCGATACGATCTATCCTGCGCCCATGTATGCCTACATCGAGGGCCCGGAGATGGTTCCCATCTACATGTCCACCGTCCTCAAATTGGCGGAGCGCTTCTCGGACTGCACGCTGCTGTGCTCCCACAACAACCCCATCTGGGAAGGCAGCGCGTTAACGGAGATCGCGGACGCCTTCGGCAAGGTGCTGTCCGGCGAGGTCGTCGGCGAGCATGACCCGAAGACGGAAGGGGACAACATCTTCTACCGCTTCGGCGATTTCGGCATCGTGCTCACCCGGCAGGCAGCGCAGCTGTATGGAGCGGCCTATGAATAAAAAGCATTACAAAGTGGTGGGGGCGATCATCGAATACGAAGGGAAGATCTTATGCATGCAGCGCCCCAAGGGCAAGTTCCCTTCGACGGACCTCAAGTGGGAGTTCCCCGGCGGCAAGATCGAGGAAGGGGAGACGAAGCCCCAGGCTCTGATGCGCGAGTTGCGCGAGGAAATGGACTTTAACATAGAGATCTCCGAAGACGACTATTTTGCCACGGTGCACCATATCTATCCCGAATTTGAGATCACCATGGACACGTTTTTGTGCCGGGTCACCGACCCCCGGTTCGTCCGCAAAGAGCACGTGGACCACTGCTGGCTCGCCCCGGCCGAGATGCCGGCCCTGGACTGGGCGGCGGCGGACTATCCTATCGTGGAAAAGCTGGTGGAGCGAGACTCTGCCACCAATTGCCGGATCTCTCGCTTGTAGTTTTCTACCCCGGGCTGGTCGAAGGGGTTGACATCCAGCAGCATGGCCGAGATCGCTGCGTTCAGCTCCAGGAAGTAGATCAGCTGTCCCAGACAATATTCGTCCAGCCGTTCGATCTGCAATACCACCACCGGGGCAACTTCGGCGTGGGCTTTTGCGACGCCGGTTTCCGCGCAGCGGTTGATCTGCTCCAGGGTCAGCCCGCCGTAGAGATCGCCCGCCTCCGCCGGGATCGTAAAATCATCCGGCGCCGTTTCGTATTGGATCATGGTCTCCAGATAGATCGGATTGCCCTGCTGCAGGAACTGTCCGATGGAATGCAGATCCGGCGTAAAGCATAGGCAGGCCGGGTAAGCGCCTTTTCCCGCCTTCCCTTCCGTTTCTCCGAACAGCTGCCGTATCCATTCGCCGAAGGATTTCAGATCTGTGCTGAAGTAGGTGAACACCTCCACCGCCTTGCCGCTTCGCTGCAGCAGCACCCGGGTGCAGGCGTAATCTGCCAGGCGGTCTACAGGGATATCCGCTGCGCCTTGCAGCAGAGCGCGGATGTCTATCCCTGCCACTGCAAGCGGCAGCAATCCGACGATGCTCAGGATCGAAAATCTGCCCCCAATGTCCGTCGGGTGGTCGAAGGCGGTAAAACCAAAATCCCGCACATCCTTTCGCAGCGGATTGTCCTTTGGTTCCGTCATTACAAAGATGCGTTCCTTTGCTGCTTCTCCGTATTTGGCGAACATCTGCTCCTTCAGAATAGAGTAGGCCAGCAGCGTCTCCATCGTCGTGCCGGATTTTGAGATGACGCAGAGGCAGGTCTCCTGTTCCTGCAGTGCTGTCACGATCCGGCGCAGCTGCGTGCCCGCCAGGCTGTATCCGGCAAATCGGATCTGCGGCCGGCCTTTCCTGCTGTGACCCAGCGCATCCAGAATGGCTTTGGCGCCCAGGTAGGAACCACCGATCCCGATGACGATAAACAGGGTGCACTTTGCGGCGATGGCATCCGCCGTTTTCTGCAGATCAGACAGCGCTTCGTCCGTCCATGTGTCCGGAAGGAATACCCAGCCCGTGTTTTCCATGCGGCCGGACTGCAGTTGCTTCAGATAGGTATCCGCCAGTTCCTTCATATCCTTCGGAACCGGCATTTTTGTTTTTGACAGGTCGATGTTCATAGGTCGTTAAATTCTTTTTTCCAGCGTCCTCAGATATTCAATTGCTTCTTTTGCGGCTTCTGACGGCCGGTCGATGTATTTCGTCACCAGTTCGACGGTGACCCATCCACCATAGTTGCGGGCTTTCAGCGTCCGCAGCATGTCCTCCAGCGGTGCGACGCCCTCCCCGGGCAGGACGTGGTCCTCGGAAACGCCGTCGCTGTCCGTCATGTGGATGTGCACCAGACGGTCACCCAGCAAGTCGAAATATGTGTCCATCGTCTCATCCGCGATGCCCTGTTGCTGCTGCACAAAGGGCACTACGACATCACACATGCCGCAGACAGCCGGGCAGTTGACGGCATCCAGCGCTTCTGCAAGCTGGGCCGCCGTATTGATGGTGTTGGCTTCCCGCCAGCTGAGTGGTTCGATGATCAGTTTGCGGCCTCGCTTCTCCGCATATTCCCCCAGCACCAGCAGGCTTTCCCGGATGCGCTCCTGGATCTGTTTTCGGGTCATCAGGTCGCCTGCGTGACCCATTGCGATCAGGGTAAATCCGGCGCCGAGATCCCGGGACGCGTCAACAGCCCGTTTAACGTAGGCAATGCTGTCCTCCCAGATGTCCCGCTCGCCAATCATCAGGTTGAACGGATAGGAGTTTACCTTCGGTGTAAAACCGATAATAGGCACCTCATACCGTTCTGACAGGCGCCGGATCGCCGAGATCCGCACTTCGTTCAGGTCGTAGGCATAAGCGTGGGGTCTGCAGCCCCAGATCTCGATGCCGTCATAACCGAAAACTGCAGCATCCCGAAACGCTTCTTCCAGCGTGCGGTGCTGATAACCGCTGGTAAAACTCGCGAATTTCATGGCCGTTTAGTAGTCCCACTGCCGGTAATAGCGGCGGATCTGCGTCGGATGACAGTTGATGCGCTCCATATGGACATCGATACGTGTCGTGACCGTGCGGAGCACCAGGTGGGAGATATGGCAGCGGAACTGCGGACTGATTCCGGTGAGCGGATAATCCTTCGTGTCGATAAAGGTATAGTTCGCGCAGACCTGAGGCAGGAAGCGGGCGACCCTTTCTGCCAGGGGCCGCTGGCTGTCTTCTCCCAGGAAGAGCGTAACGGGAGTGTCCCGGTCGATGATCTCCAGGGTTCCGTGGAAGAATTCTCCGGCGTGGATGGATTTCGAACGTCTCCAGTGCTGCTCTTCCCAGAAGCACATGGCGTAGGAATACGTGTGGCCGTACTGGTTGCCGCAGCCGATGAAGTAATGCATGGGGTCATCGTGGTGCTTTTCTGCAAAGGCAAGGGCAAAATCGTCGGCCAGCTTGCTCGTCTCGATGAGGGCATCCGCCAGATGGGCGTCCAGTTCATCGTAATAGCGGTCATATTCGTCGAATTCTCCGTTGTTGTACAGGAATCGATCTGCCGTCATGAAAAACTTGAGCTGTTCATTGGCGGGATAAGTGATCACGTAATCGCTCATGTCATGGAGGGGCGTCTTCACGGTATCGACAAAACCAAACACGGTGGCACCGGCTTCTTTTGCTTTGCGTACGGATTCCACGACTTCCACTGTCGTGCCGGTGACGGAGGAGAAGACGATGACGCTGCCTTCGCCGATGCAGCGGTCTCCCGTCGTATTGTATTCTGAGGAAAGGAGGTCATTGACCCAGAGAGCGGACCGCTCCTTCATGTGAGTCTTGGCTTGCATCGCAGAGGCCCAGGTGCCGCCGATGCCCAGGAAATACAGGTTGCGGAATCCTTTTGCGCAGATCTCGTCCACGATGTGCTCGATCCGGGGCCGCAGGGCCAGCGCATTCTGAATGCTGTCTCTCAGTTCTTTTTCGTCAAATTTGATCATTTGGTTCACCTCAATCTTTGTCTACTCGATCTGCAGTTTAAAAATATCCCGACAGACATCCAAGACAGGATCTTCGTCGTGGGTTCTTTGTGTCACGTAATCCGCAGCAGCCTTCAGCTCCGGTGCAGCATCCGCAACCGCCACCCCGGTACCGGCGCCTTCTACCATTTCCATATCGTTCAGCCAGTTTCCCATAGTCACCACGTCTTCCAATGGAATGTTCAGCAGGCCGGCTAAGGTCTTGACCCCGTTCCATTTGCTGACGCCGCGGGGAATGACGTCATAGCAGCCGGGTTCGGAATTGAAGAAATCCAGGGGCAGATCGTTCTCCCGGATGTATTGCAGGATAGCATCGCTGTCCCGGGCTGTCATGAATCCCTCGATACGTGTGAGGTCGAGATCCTCCGGCTTTGTGTATAGGATAGGCTGTACCCCTGTCCTTCCGATGTATTCTGCCACGCCTTCCGTGATGATGTTCAGGCAGAAACCCTCTGCGATGATGACGTACAACTGCCACTCATTCGCATTGCAGGCATCGATGAGCCTGCGGGCTGTTTCCGGCTCCACAAACACCTCGTACGACCGCTCCTTTGACGGCCGGTGCTCGATAATGCTCCCGGTGTTCAGAATGACGTAATCCGTACAGTCGTACAGGTACTGAAAGTTGACCATGTCGTATTCTCGGCGCCCGGTGGCATAGCTTACCACATGCCCGGCTTTTCGCAGTTCATTGAGCGCCTGGATGCTCTGCTCGTGCAGCTGTCCGTTGGAATCCAAGATCGTCCCGTCCAGATCCATGGCTAGCAGTTTTCTGTTTCCCAAGTCTTTCCCTCCGTCTACAGCGTTTTGCGGTATTCTTTGACCACGTCCATGAAAGCCTTTACCCGGTCGACATCCACATGGGCACGGAAATTGCCGTTTTCCTTGAACGTCGTACCGACGACGGCTGCATCTGCAGTCTGCAGCTTTGTAACGATGGTGTCGATGCGGCAGCCTGTGTTGCAGACAACTGCGGTCTCCGGATCAACAGCCTTACGGACACTATCCATTAACTGCGCGTTCACATCTTCACCCGCTGCGCTTGCCGAAATGCAGAAAGCATCGGCACCGGCCTTAAAACGCAGGGACTTTGCGATGTCCGGCAGGGCTCGGAGGTCCAGGTTGCGGTCGGATTCCGGGTTGAGAAAGTAGAACATGCGCAGATCGTCCAATCCCAATGCGGCCTTTCTTCTCAACAGGTGGGAGAAGTCATTGTTGTACCAGCCGCCGTCGCCCACATAGACGCCGCAAAACGTGCCTCGCACAAAATCAGCATCCACAGCTGCGGCCAGCTCGATGCAGGCCAGCCCGTCGGAGATGGCATCGACGCCGAAGGGTACCCGGATGTCGCTCTTGATCTCCCCGATGACCCGTGCCATCGCTGCCGGGGTCACAAAATCCATGTTTCGCTGATAGGGCAAACTGAATTCGTTGGATACGATAATGCCATCCACGCCTCCTTCCTGCAGTGCCAGCAGGTCCGCCCGCGCATGGGCGACCACCGTTTTCATCGAATCGCTGCGCCGCCAAGCCGGATCGCCAGGCAGCGCATCTAGGTGCAGCATGGCAATGATGGGCTTCTTTACATGAAACAACTCGTTGATCCAGGCCATAGGGTCTCCTCCGTTCTGCTTTATCCCATAAAATCTGTAAAATCAATTTTTTTTATAGTATACTATAGATGGATTTTCCTCTGTCAATGGGGAAAATCCATCTATATCAGGCAAGATTCTGTACAAATTGGCCGGTTGCCCTATGAACGGAAGATATCAGGAAAAACTGCAGAGACAATTCCTCAAGAGCACGATGCTCCCCATCCTGCTCTGTTTTGTTTTTTTTGCAGTCGTGCTGCTGGCTTACAGCGAGGGCTTTATGCGCTATAACCTGAACCGCGGTGCGCAGCAGGCGAAGGAAAAGGCGGACGAGATCTACGCCAGCCTGACCGGATATCTGACAGAGCCCGAGGCCCAGGCGGATCTGCTGGCTTACTGCAACGGGGAGATCAGCGACCGGGCGATGACGTATTCCTTCCGTATGAAATGCAGCGACGAGCCTGTTCGGGCAGATCTGCTGCTCCTGGATTTTCAGGGAAAACAGATCTATTACAGCGGACGGAGCGACGTTACGGCGGTTCATCCGGAGTATTACCGGGAAACGTTGTTCGAGACCCGTGAAAAGGATCGTTCCATCCTCAGCCGCTTCTATTTCTTCCTGGGAGATGCCAGCTGGATCCTGAATGCTGTCGTGTTCGACGAATCCGGAGATCCTGTGGGGCAAGCCTTCCTTCTAATGCGTGAGGACGACCTGGTGAATGCGTTCCGCCAATCGGGTTACGAGATCGTGCTGTACGACAGCAGCCGTCTAGCCGCCATGACCACGAGCCATACGCTTCTGGACAATCGTCATAGGATGCTCTCCTCCGGTCTCGGCCTTTATTCCGACGAAAACAGCTCCTATTTGGTCAAATCGGAGCATCTAGACAAGATTGGCGCAAATGTTGCTGTCTTTGCCGCCAGAAGGGACTGGAAGGGTTATGTCTTCCCATACTTGGGCATCCTGCTGTTTCTCCTCATCCTGATCACCTACGAATCCACCCGCTTTTCCCGCAATTTAGCCATGGATAGCGCCGGATCGCTGCAGAATCTGCATTCCGAATTGTCCGGGATCCGAAAGGGCACGCAGCAGCGGGTCTCCATCGAGTCCGACGACGAATTCAGCGACATCGCGGGCAGCATCAACCGGCTGCTGGATCAAGTTGAGTCCCTCAATCAAAAGAGCCTGGCACTGGAGCGGGTCCGCAACGATCTGGAGAAAGCGCAGATCAAGGCGCAGTTCCATCCCCACTTTATCTACAACACTCTGGAGAGTATCCGCTTCGCTATCCTGATGGACGACGGGAAGCGGGCCAGCGAGATGCTGCTGGCTCTTACGAGCCTGCTGCGCTATTCTGTGGAACACAATGATTACATCTCGCTGGATGAAGATATGGAGCACATCCGGGAATATCTGGACATTATGCGTTTCCGCTATGGAGAACGCTTTACCTATACCTTTGATATTGCAGACGACACCCGGCATTACCTCATTCCGCCCCTGTTCGTGCAGCCGCTGCTGGAAAACAGTTTAAAGTATGGCTTTGCGGTGAAGGACAGCCTGGAGCTTTCCGTAAAGACATGGCTTTCGGACGATTCCTTGCACATCCGGGTCCGGGACAACGGGATCGGCATGACCCCGGAAGAACTCTCTCTTCAGCGAAAACTGCTGGAAGAAGGTCAGTTTGCAGAGGGTCACTTCGGCATAGGGCTTGTGGCCCGCAGCTTAAAATTGCAGTACGGCGAAGGCAGCACGGTGGATCTTGACAGTGAATACGGCAAGGGCCTCACCGTGGAGCTGACCCTGCAAAAGAAGGTGGAACAGAATGGGATATAAAATGCTTATCATCGAGGACGAGGTGATGATCCGAAAAGGTCTCGCCCGTTTTGCCGACTGGAAAGCCAGAGGCATTACCGAGGTGAGAGAGGCCTCCAACGGTGCCGAAGGGTTGGCGCAGATCCGGGAATTCCAGCCGGATATTGTCATTACGGACATCAACATGCCGATCCGCTCGGGGCTGGAGATCATCGAAGAGACTATGGTGGAGTACAAATATGTGCCTATCATCATCAGCGGCTTTTCGGATTTCGAATATGCGCAAAAGGCCATCGAATACGGGGTCACCGCCTACCTGCTGAAGCCTATCGACACCGACAAACTGCTGGAGGCCGTGGAAAAGGCGAAAAAAGAACTGCATAAGCAGAGCCTTCTGGAGGACTACCGGACTTCCACCAGCGAATTTATCAACAGCGGCGCTCTCCGGGACGAAAAGCAGCAGGAGTACGGCCCCATCGTCCGCCAGATGCTGGACTATATCCATGAGCACTATGCGGAAAAGATCACCCTGGGCATAATCGCGGAGCACCTGCATTATAGCGAGAATTTTATCCTGCGCCGTTTTAAGGAGGAGGTAAAGGCGAATTTCTCGGAATATCTGTCCCAATACCGGATCTCACAGTCCATGGAACTGATGCGCAATATGGATCTGACACTTTCGGATATCGCTGTCCGGTGCGGTTTCTCCGAATACAAGTACTTCCGCATCGTGTTTACCCGTTATGTCGGCTGCACACCCAAGGACTTCCAACGCATGGTAAACGAGGATAGATTTTTTGCCAAGAAGCAATAAAATTCCCTGCATCCTTCGTATATAATGAAAATATCAAAGTGTCTCCCGGCATGTTATCTCCGGGAGCTAGTGTCATTGTAAAAGGAGGAAAATTACGATGAAACGCTTTCTGGCCATTCTGCTGGCTATGATGATGGTGTTCAGCCTCGCAGCCTGCTCCAACAGCAGCGAAGAACCCGCACCGGCAGAAACCGACACCGAAACCGAAACCACCGAAGAAGAAGCCAAACTGGTCGTTTACACCGCAGCTTCCGATGAACAACTGGACGTCATCATCCCTCTCTACGAAGAGAAGTATGGTGTCGAAGTTGAGGTCATCTCCGCTGGTACCGGCGAAATGCTGGCACGTGCAGATTCTGAAAAGGCAGACCCCTACGGCGACCTGTTCCTGGGCGGCGGCGAATCCAACTTCAACGCCTACTCCCACCTGTTCCAGCCGTACGTGAGCACCGAGGATGCAAACCTGATCCCCGAGTTCCAGAACAAGACCGGTTGGATCACCTATTACTATCTGGACTGCCCGACACTGCTCTACAACAACGACCTGATCGGCGACATCGAGATCAAGGGCTACGAAGATCTGCTCAATCCTGCACTCAAGGGCAAGATCGCTATGCCGGATCCCACTGCTTCCTCTTCCGCTATCATGCATGTTCAGACCATCCTGACCGACTTCGGCGGACTGGACGTGAACAACGAACAGGGCTGGGATTACCTCACTAAGCTGTATGAGAACATGGACGGCAAGATGGCCTCCGGTTCCTCCGCAGCTTATAAGTCCGTCGTCGACGGTGAAAACACCGTTGCACTCACCTACGAAGAAGCTTCCGTCCGTCTGGTAAGCCAGGGCGCCAACGTTTCCATCGTTTACATGGAAGAAGGCACCGTCTTTACCCCGACCACGCTGGGCATCTTCAAGGACTGCAAGCACCCGGAAAATGCTAAGAAGTTCGTCGACCTGTGCCTCAGCCAGGAAGTACAGAACATCCTCTGCAAGGACCTGTGCCTGCGCCCCGTTCGTGACGACGTAGACTATCCCGACTACTTCGCATCCGTTTCCGATGTATACACCGTCGAACTGGATCAGGACTACATCAACGAACACAACCCCGAACTGATCGAACGCTGCAAGGACATCCAGACCACTATCGGTTTCTAATCGGCAGTCGATCTTACAATCAAATTCCGACGTTAAGACTATGGCTGCATTTTCCGTGCAGCCATAGTCGTATATCCAACCCGCAGTTTCCGCTGAACAGGTGAGAAAAAATGAGCACGATTACCATCAAAAACGCGCTGAAAAAGTACGGCGATACAACAGTCATAGAAGGACTGAATCTGGAGATCAAGGACGGTGAGCTGTTTACGCTGCTGGGGCCTTCCGGTTGCGGTAAGACCACACTGCTGCGCATGATCGCCGGCTTCAACACCATAGAAGGCGGGGACTTCTATTTCAACGATGAACGGATCAACGACAAGGACCCGGCGAAAAGAAACATCGGTATGGTGTTCCAGAACTATGCGGTATTTCCCCACCTTACCGTGCGCAAGAACGTGGCCTTCGGCTTAAATAACCGCAAGCTGGACAAGAAGACCGTTGCGGAGGAGACCGACCGCTTCCTTAAGATGATGCGTATCGATGAATATGCAGACCGTCTGCCGCAGAACCTCTCCGGCGGTCAGCAGCAGAGAGTCGCACTGGCAAGAGCCCTGGCCGTGAAGCCCGACGTGCTGCTGATGGACGAGCCTCTTTCCAATCTGGATGCCAAGCTGCGTTTGGAGATGCGGCAGGCCATCCGCAACATTCAGCGCGAATTGGGCATTACGACCGTGTATGTGACCCATGACCAGGAAGAGGCCATGAGCATCTCCGATACCATCGCCGTCATGGATCACGGGGTCATCCAGCACCTGGGAGCTCCGAAGGATATCTACCAGAGACCAGCCAATCTGTTCGTCTCCAACTTCATCGGCCGAAGCAATATCCTGCCGGGCCGCATGGACCATGGCGATCTGATCCTGGAAGGTGTCCGCTTTACTCATGAATTCTGGAAAGACATCCCCGACGGCGACGTGAAGGTGGCGGTCCGCCCAGAGGAATTCCTGATCTCCGCGACGGAGCAGAAGGGGATCCCCGGAGTCGTTTCCGATACCATCTACCTGGGCATGGATACTCACTACATGGTGAAACTGGAGAGCGGGGAAGAGGTCCTTGTCATCCAGGAATCTACGCTGGCTGAAAACTACAAGATGGGTGAACAGGTCTGGCTCACGCTGAACGAACGGAAGATCAACATCTTTACCCCGGACGGCGAAACGAACTACCTGCGGAAGTAAGGAGAAAAGCCATGACGAAGAAAACATTTAGAATGGATATATGGTTCGTGATTACCATCGGGCTGCTTCTACTGTATCTCGTCTTCCTGCTTTTCCCCATGGGCAACCTGTTCCGCATGGCGTTCTACGACGGCGAACACTTTACACTCAAGTATTTCCAGACGTTCTTTACAAAGAAATACTACACGATGACCATCGCGAACAGCTTTAAGGTCTCCACGGCAGCCACGATCGTCTCGGTCATTGTTGGCGTCTCTATGGGGTATCTGTATTCCGTGTACGAGATCAAGCTGGCGAAGACTGTCCGTATGTGCGTCATCCTGGCCACCATGTCCGCTCCCTTTGTCGGTGCCTACGCATGGATTTTGCTGATGGGCAGAAACGGTGCTTTTACGGTATTCTTACAGAATCTGTTCCCGTCCATCCAGATCCCCAGTATCTACGGCTTTGGCGGCATTCTGCTCGTATTCACGACGCAGCTGTTCCCGTTGGTGTTCCTGTACATCACCGGCGCCATGAGTAAGATGGATAACTCCCTGATGGAAGCTTCTGTGAACATGGGATGCACCGGGATTCAGCGCTTCTTTAAGGTCATCGTCCCTCTCATTATGCCCAGTATCCTGGCCTCCGGTCTGTTGGTCTTCATCCGCGCGCTGTCTGACTTCGGCACGCCGCTGCTGCTGGGTGAAGGTTACCGTACGTTCCCGGTAACCCTGTACAACGAGTTTGTAGGCGAAGTATCCCAAAACAAGGGCTTCGCATCCGCCATCGGCATCGTGGCGATCGTCATTACCTGTGCGGTCTATATCGTCCAGAACATCGCAACGGTTAAGACCTCCTTCGCCATGAGCGCCCTTAACCCGGTCCCCAAGAAGAAGCCCCACGGCCTTACCTCTTTCCTGGTACACTTCTATATCTACCTGGTGACCGGCATTTCCATCCTTCCTCAGGTCTACGTCGCCTATTGTTCCTTCCGCAACACCAGCGGCATGATCTATGTGGATGGCTATTCCCTGATGAGCTATCGCGAGATGTTCGGCAAGCTGAACCGCAGCGTGGTGAATACGATCAAGATTCCCGTCATCTCACTAGTGTTCATCCTGGTGTTTGCCGTGTTGATCGCCTACATTTCCGTACGGCGCCGCAACGTGCTCACCAGCTCCGTGGATATGATCTCCATGATCCCCTACATCATTCCCGGTACGGTCGTCGGTATCGCGATGGTCACGAGTTTCAACAAACCGCCTCTGGTGCTTACCGCTACCACGACGATCATGGTCATCTCTCTGGTCATCCGGCGTCTGCCTTACACGATCCGTTCGTCTGTAGCGACGCTGCAGCAGATCCCGCTGTCCATCGAAGAGGCGGCGATCTCCCTGGGCGCCAGCAAACTCAAGACCTTTGCCAAGATCACCCTGCCGATGATGTCTTCGGGTATCGTCGCCGGTGCTATCCTGTCCTGGGTCACGCTGGTAACGGAGCTGTCTACTGCGATCTTCCTGTATACAGCGAAGACCCAGACCTTGACGGTCGCCATCTATACCCAGATCGTCCGCGGCCACTACGGTGTGGCTTCGGCCATGGCAACGCTGCTGACCGCCATTACCATCCTGTCGATGGTGTTGTTCAATATTGTTAACCCAGACGGTGATATTACATTGTAGAATAAAGAGATGCGAAAAGCCTCCGGCCTGCGCCGGAGGTTTTTGCGTCCAAGGCATTTCGCCAGCGCTGCGCGTGATATAATGAGAAAAAATCACCCTACCGATCCATCCCGCAGATACAAGAGGTGAAGCCTATGAAGATCAAGAAAGAGATCCCCGTAAAGGTCGCGGTCATCCAGATGGAGCCGCACGTTGGAGAAACGGAACGGAATCTGCAGCTGAGCCTGCAGTACGTTTCCGAAGCTGCAGACAACGGCGCGCAGCTGATCGTCTTGCCTGAACTTTGCGTAAGCGGCTACGTGTTTGTGAACCGCGAAGAGGCTTTTTCCCTGTCGGAGCCGGTTCCGGAAGGCCCCAGCAGTCAGGCATTTTTGAAGTTGGCCATGGAGCGGAAAGTCTATATTTACGCAGGCCTCAACGAGAACTGCGGCGACCGTCTGTATAACACGGCCGTGCTGTTCGGCCCGGACGGCGTCGTCGGCAAGTACCGCAAACTGCAGATCTGGGACGATGAATATCTGTGGTTCGAACCGGGCGATCTGGGGCTTCCCGTCTTCCATACGCCCATCGGCCGCATCGGTATGCTGGTCTGCAACGACTGCTGGTATCAAGAGCTTTATCGTATATTAGCGATGCAGGGCGCAGATATCATCATTGCGGGCGTCGACGGTCCGGCACGCCCCCATGCGCCTTTCGACATGAACACCTTCGTAGTCTTCCACGCCATGGCTGCCGCGAACTGCAGCAACGTCTACGTGGCGGTCGCTGTACGGACAGGGATCGAACGGGGCGAGGAGTTTGCCGGCCGCAGCGTCATCGTGGATAATGCTGGTGCACCGATCGCAGGCCCCGCCGGCAAGACCGGCGACGAGATCCTGTATGCAGACTGCGATTTCGCAAAAGTCCGCCAGCACCAGGCGAATCTGTACAACTCCGTGGTCACCGACCGGAGAACGGACGTTTACGACCGCCTGCTGGGTTACGATCCGAAGAGATTTGGATATTGATCGGCGGAAAATGCGGATCGGCGGAATGTATCTAAAATGACAGATTGTTTCCTTTTTAGATACATCTTTCATTTGAGAAAGAAGTTTTAAGATAACGTGTTGCTAATTATATGGAAACAAAGGTATATATTGTCAAGACACAAGAGGCCCTAAGCCCCGAAATCCCGAATCACGAAGGATTTTAACCCATTACGCAACCTGTCAACGCCTTCGATCCTGAAATGATGTATCTAAAAATCGCTTTCTTTGCGTTTTTAGATACATTTTCTCCTGCCGCGTTATTTTGAGATAAGATAGTACAATCTATGATCTATCCCAACATCCGCCCAGCCTCATTTATCGACCGCCCGAACCGCTTCGTCGCCCACGTAGAACTGGACGGCGAAATTCAGACGGTGCATGTAAAAAATACCGGACGCTGCCGGGAGCTGCTGCTTCCCGGTGCGGAAGTGTTTCTGTGCGCCTCCGATAATCCGGCCCGCAAGACGAAATACGACCTGGTGGCTGTCCGTCGGGAGGACGGTTCGATCGTCAACATCGACAGCCAGGCGCCCAACCAGGTCTGTCTGGAGTGGCTGCAGACGCAGGGATTCGACCGCATCGCAGCGGAATTCACCTGGGGCGGTTCCCGCATCGACTTTATGATGGAGAAGGGCGGGGAGCGCTGGCTGCTGGAAGTAAAGGGATGCACGCTCAATATCGGCGGCATCGGCTACTTCCCCGATGCGCCGACGGAACGGGGCGTTAAGCATCTGCACGAGTTGACCCGCGCAGCGAAGGAAGGCTGGCACGCAGCCGTGGCATTCGTGATCGCCATGGAAGGCGTTACCGAAGTAAAGCCAAACGATGCCACACAGCCGGCGTTCGGCATCGCGCTGGAGGAGGCCCGGGCGGCTGGGGTAATTGTGCTGCATCTGCCCTGCCGGGTCACACCGGACAGCCTTGAAATAATTTCAAAAAATATTTTTGCGTCCACGCAACCAACTAAGAGATCCTTCGGTCTTTAAGAGTGAGAACACAAAAATGGAAAGCAAAAAGATAACGGAGGAAAAGAAAATGAGAAACGTAATCAAGAGATTTTTAGCAGGTATGCTCGCTTTCATGATGCTGATGGGCGCCACGGGCTGCGCCAAGGCCGCAGATGACCTGACCGCAGGCAGCGGTGCTCAGGCGGAAGAAGCAGTCGTAGAACCGGTCGAAGAAGCCGAAGAAGTCGCCATCGCAGGCGGCTGGACCGCAGAAGAGGATACCGCCATGACGGACGATCTGAAGGATCTGTTTGAAAGAGCACTGGAAGGGCTCACCGGAGTCGCTTACGAACCCATCGCCTACCTGGGTCACCAGATCGTGGCTGGGCTCAACCACTGCTTCCTGTGCAAATCCACGGTGATCTATCCCGACGCGAAGCCGGGCTACTCCCTGGTCTACATCTATGAAGATCTGGACGGAAATCTCGAAATTAAGGATATTAGCGATCTGCAGAATGCAAACAACGAAGATCTGCTGGGCGGCTGGAACGCTGCAGAAGATCCTGCCATCTCCGAAGACGTACAGGCAGTGATCGACAAGGCCCGCGAACAGCTGCTGGGCGTAGACTACAAAGCGATCGCGCTGCTGGCATCCCAGGTCGTTTCCGGCGTCAATTACAAGGTGCTCTGCCAGGCTACGGCAGTTGCTCCCGATGCGCAGCCGCACTATGTGGTCATGACCCTGTACAGCGCCCTGGACGGCCACGTGGACGTGCTGTCCGTGGACGACGTAGAGCTGGGCTTCTAACAAGAACACAGGGGACAAGGCAGAATTAAAAACCGGCGGTCGGTTCGAACCAGCTGCCGGTTTTTTATTCTCTAAAATTCCACCAATGTACCACGGCGCAGTCGAAAGGGAAGGCGGCAAAACGCATCAAATCTGTATCCCCACGACCCGTCAAGTATCGTATAATAAAACTGGAGGAACGCGCATATGAAACGAGCGATACTGCTATTGCTAATACTATGCCTGCTGGCAGGCTGTTCCGGGAACAAGGGACCGGCCACCGGCACGGCTGCCATCGAAAAGCTCGAGACGATCGGCGACGCCATCGAACTGGAAGGCGCGAATTTCGAGCAGTCCGCGCTGTACGGCGAGACCTTCCTGTATGCGTTCTCGCTGGACGACACCTACTACCGGGTGACCGTCTGGATCCCTCCGGACATCGGCGATGCCATGTGGGTGCTGGACCGCACCGCCCCGGACTTTAAGGATCAGTTGAACGGCCTGGCCAAATCCCAGCCGATCCGCACTTACGAAAACCTGAGCGACCGCCTGCTGAAGCCGGAAGACCGTGAAAAGCTGGTGGGCCGGGAAGCCGGCGTGCTGCTGGATAACGGCTGGACCTGCATCGGCTACAACCTTTCCGACATGATCTTCGACATGACTTTCGGCCCCTTCGTCTACCAGGTGGCGCTGGACGGCGAGATCGACGCCGCGGCTTTAAACGACGAGAGCCTGCGTCATCTGCGCATCGACGGCATCCAGGGTTGGAAGCTCGGCGACGTTACGATCCCTGAAGAATAGGAGGACGCGCTATGAAACATTGGATCTTTCTTTTGCTCATCCCGGCGATCGCGATCGCGCTGGTCGCCTGTACGGAAAGCGCAGATACGGAGCCGGAAGAAGAACCCATCGACGGCGGCAATACCACCCACATCGACGCCAACGCTCCCAAGGAGATCGGATCCAAGGAGATCGCGGATTTCTACGCCCACTTCTATCTCCAGGGCGAATGGGGCAAAGGGGACGGTGACCGCGAATACATCTTCGAGGTAAAGCCGGACGAAAGCGGCGCGCTTATCGTAAGCGAAAGCGGCTCCGGCGTGCAGATGACCGCAGACGAAGAGTTGCTGACGGCGCTGCAGAGGGTCATCGACGAGAACCAGCTCGCATCGCAAAACGGCATCTACGACGTAACGGCGGGGCTCCCGCCGGAGTTCCAGGCCTGCGGCGTGGACATCAACTACGCCTCCGGCGAAAACCTCACCTTTACCATCAACAACGAGCCCGAAGCGCCCTGGGCGCAGGGCATCTACCTGGCTTTCGCGGATTGGTTTGCCTCCAAGGGCGACGACCGCTTCGTGCCGCCGGGGGAAACGGGGCAGATCACCCGCCTGCGTTTCGACTGGAAGAAGGACGGCAGGCACTATTCCTACGGCGACATCAACGTGCCGGAGGAGATGGCGATCGACGGGCAGACCCTCGTGCTGAACAAGGACATCTACAATTACGGGACCGAGACGACCGAATTGGATCTGTATCGCGCCTTCCCGGAGGACTATTTCGACCGGATCTCGGAGATCTTTGCCAGCCACGACTGGCGGGCCTTCAGCCACTATTCCGTTCTATACGGGCAAGGCAGGGAGAACTTCGATCCCTGGCCCGACGCGGGCGACCTGGAGATCTATCTGGAATACGAGAACGGCCACCGGGAGAACATTATGGTGAGCGAGCCCTCGGATATCACGCTGCTGCAGCCCCTGCTGGACGACCTGCTGGGCTATCTGGACGGGCTGTTCGAGGAGTAGACTTTTATGGAAAAAGGAACGTGCGCCTGCCGCGCCTGGTACGAGGGTGACCCGATCTTAGAGGAGTATCACGATAACGAATGGTGCAAAGAGAACCATGATGACCGCTTCCAGTTCGAAATGCTCTGCCTGGAGGGTGCCAGCGTGGGGCTTTCGTGGAAGACCATCATGCACAAGCGGGAGGCCTACCGGGCGGCATTTCACGGCTTTGACATCGACGCCTGCGCCGACATGACCGATTCGGAGCTGGAGGCTTTGATGGCCGATCCCGGGCTCATCCGCAACCGCGCGAAGATCTTCAGTGTGCGCAAAAACGCGCAGATCGTGCAGAAGCTACAGGCGGAATTCGGCTCTTTCGATGCCTATCTATGGAGCTTTTCGAGCGGCAAACGCATTGACGGCCGCTGGAAGACCACGGCGGAAATGCCGGTAGAGTCGGATATCTCGCGCCGCATGGCCGCCGACATGAAGAAGCGCGGCATCGGCTTTGTCGGCCCCGTCATCACCTATTCCTTCCTGCAGTCCATCGGCATCGTGAACGACCATCTGGCGGATTGCCCGTGGCGGTAGGGAGGAAGAATCCATGTTAAAATGTATATAGATTTAAGATATAGGAGCGCTCTGTGCAAGATCAAATCCTAACAAAAGATCTGGAAAAAGCCCTGCGGGCGGGTTATATCGACAGCAGTACAGTAGCAAGGCAGGATTATAAGCCCAAGCTACTGCTGAATGACGCCCAGCAAAAAACGAAGGTCCTCACGACGATTCTTTCGGAACTCCGCACCTGCGATGAGTTCGCTTTTTCTGTTGCCTTTGTTACGAACAGTGGTGTCGAGGTCATTATTGACGCGCTGAAAGAGCTGGAGCATAAGCAGATCAAGGGCCGCATCCTGGCATCTTCCTATCAGAATTTTACGGAGCCCCGCGCACTTCGCCGGTTGCTCCGTTTTCCTAATATTGAGCTGAAAATCCAGACTGAAAACAACTTCCACGCCAAAGGGTATATCTTCCGGCATGGAGAGGGTCACACGCTGATCGTCGGCAGCAGCAATCTTACGCAGAATGCCCTGTGTGCCAACAACGAGTGGAACCTGAGGGTCACATCCTTTACGGAGGGATCCATCGTTTCGGATATCCGCAGCGAATTCGACCGGCAGTTTGCATCGGCGACCGTAGTCGATGAAGATTGGCTGCTGCAGTATACGCGGATCTATCGCGCCCAACGGATCGCGCAGATTCGCGCCCGCAGCGAGTCCGAGGAGGAGCTTGCAGTTGAATATCCGCTCGGGTTCCGTCCCAGTCCCAACACCATGCAGAAGGAAGCGCTCGAGGCGCTGCAGGTTCTGCGCGCGGAAGGGCAGGACCGCGCTCTTCTGATATCCGCTACAGGCACCGGGAAAACCTATCTTTCTGCTTTCGATGCCAGCGCTTTCGATGCAAAACGCGTGCTTTTCGTCATCCATCGTGAAAACATTGCCCGTGCGGCCATGAAGACCTTCCGTACGGTTTTCGGCAATACCCGGACCATGGGATTCTACGGAGGATCCGAACATGACACCGAATCCGACTTTATCTTTACGACCGTGCAGACCATGTCCCGACCGGACCATTACACGAAGTTCGATCCGGACACCTTCGATTACATCTGCATTGACGAAGTTCACCGGTCCGGAGCGGAGTCCTATCAGCGGCTTATCCATTACTTTACACCGAAGTTTCTGCTGGGCATGTCCGCTACGCCGGAAAGAACTGACGGCATCGACATCTTCAAGACATTCAACTATAATATCGCCTACGAAATTCGCCTGCAGGATGCGTTGGAGCAGAACATGCTCTCGCCCTTCCATTATCATGGGGTTTCGGACTTTACGGTGGACGGTCAGCTGGTGGAGGACGAGACCGATTTCCGTTACCTGGTCTCTGAGGAACGGGTCAAGCACATTTACGATGTGACCCGTTTCTACGGCTGTGACCACGGCAGGATCAAGGGGCTGATCTTCTGCAGCCGTAAAGACGAAGCGCTGGAGCTGGAGTGTCAGCTGAACGCGAAAGGATTGCACACGAAGGCCCTCACCGGGGACCACAGCGAGGCGGATCGTGAATATGCGATCCAGATGCTGGAGACGGATGAACCGGACAATTACCTGGATTACATCATTACGGTAGATATTTTTAACGAGGGCGTGGATATTCCTTCGGTCAACCAGGTCGTAATGCTGCGGCCGACGCAATCCGCCATCATCTTTGTGCAGCAGCTCGGACGCGGCCTGCGGAAACTGGCGGATAAGGAATATGTGGTGGTCATCGATGAGTGTGCCATAATAGGACTAACTCGAGAAAAGCTGATAAATACAGGCTTTCCGGGCGATGTCCTATTTTTATTGACCCTAAAAATAGCTGACAAAGCATTGAGAAGGAGGCAATATGCGCAGAACAGGTATCTTTCTGCGAAGCGTCGCATTACCAGCAGCGGTGGCTGCGATACTGGCCATACTCTTCAAACCGATATATATGGCAGACGGCACGATCAATATTCTTTTGCTGTGGATCTGTGTCGGCGTTCCGTTTGGCATTCATCGAATGTTCCTGTGGCTTGTGCCGCATAGATTTGATCTGGCGGGGACAGTCGGTGTTGTTGCATTGAATATCATTCTCGGAGGAGTAATCGGCGGCTTCGCATTGGTGTTTCAAATCACAAAAGGAATCGCTGCGACGATTCGCGGCTGACGTACAACTGAATACTGTATAAACCAGAGAGCGTTCATTTCTTTCCCTTAACCGGGATCGGAATGGACGCTCTTTTTTTGTGCCCTGAAGGAGGAGTGATGAGAGAAGTAATGATTGTTCTGGGGCTGCTTGTGGCAGCGCTGTCTCTTGTGATCGTCTATTCGGCACTCATTGTGGCCAGCGAATGCGACGACCTGGAGGAAGAGTATTGGAGGAAGAAAAAGGATGAGCAGAAAGAAGGATGACAACTACGATGTGAATTCATG
>JAGAHX010000076.1 GCA_017626845.1 Bacillota bacterium | reverse complement strand
GCCGACGAGGCCGAAGGTCTCGCCTTTGTAGATGTCGAAGTTAACGCCCTTGACGGCCACGAAGGCCTTGCGGCCCTTGCCGAAGGTCACCTCCATGTTCCGCACAGAGCACAGCACTTCTCTTCCTTTGTAGTCGATCATGCCTGCTCACCTCCCTTCGCCTGCTGTTCCATGGTATCCAGACGGATGTTGCGGATGTGGCTGATGATCTCCGGCGGATCCACCTTCGGTGCTCTCGGATCCAGCAGCCAGGTCCTGGCCTTGTGGGTCGGAGAGACGTCGAAGTAGGGCGGACGGTACAGGAAATCGATCTTTAAAGGATGCGGATTTCTCGGCGCAAACGCGTCGCCGCGGATCTCGTTGAAGAGGTTCGGCGGCGTGCCTTTGATGGCGTACAGGTCGCTTCCCTTGATGCCCAGCTGGGGCAGGGAGGACAGCAGCGCCCAGGTGTAGGGATGCCGCGGGTCGTAGAACACTTCTTCGCAGGTGCCCACCTCCACGATGTCGCCGGCGTACATGACGGCAATTCTGTCCGCTACGTTCGCTACGACGCCCAGGTCGTGGGTGATGTAGATGGTGGTCAACCCGTACTTTTCCTTCAGGTTGCGGATGAGCTGCAGGATCTGGGCCTGGATCGTAACGTCCAGGGCCGTGGTGGGCTCATCGCAGATGAGGATCTGCGGGTTGCAGGCCATGGCGATGGCGATGACGACTCTCTGGCGCATGCCGCCGGAGAACTCGTGGGGATACTGCTTGGCGCGGCGCTCGGGTTCGAGGATGCCGACGTCGGACAGGATCTCCACGGCCTTCTTTCTGGCTTCTTCGCCCTGCAGCCCCTGGTGGAGCTTAAGGGCTTCTTCGATCTGCCAGCCGATGGTCTTTAAGGGGTTGAGGGAGGTCATCGGGTCTTGCATGACCATCGCGACTTCCTTGCCCCGGATGTGCTGCCACTGTTCCTCGGTCTTGTATTTCGCCAGATCGACGGGATGTTCCGGGTCTATACCGTAATACAGGATCTCGCCGGAATCCACCCAGCCGTTCTTATCCAGAAGGCCGATGAAGTTCTTGGTGAAGACGGATTTGCCGGAGCCGGACTCGCCGACGATGGCCAGGGATTCGCCCTTGTGCAGATCCAGGGAGATGCCCCGGATCGCGTTGAGCACTTTTCCGCGGAGGCTGAATTTTACATGCAGGTCTTTGACGGAAAGAATGATGTCTCCATTGTTCAACATGTCTTTGCCTCCTTTCTATACGTGGTTCTTCGGGTCGGCGGCGTCGGAGAAGGCGTTGCCCACCAGATAGAAGCAGATGGTGATGATGGAAAGGATGATGGCGGGGATGAACAGCTGATACCGCAGCGACGGCGCCATCATCATGGTGCGGCCCTTGTTGATCAGGTTGCCCAGCGACGGGATCGAGATGGGGAGCCCCAGGTTGATGTAGCTGAGGAACACTTCCGAACCGATCGCGTCGGGGATGGCCAGGGCCATGCGCAGCATGACCACGGAGACCATCTGCGGCAGCAGGTTTCTCGTGATGACCCGTCTCGTAGGCGTGCCCAGGCAGCGGGACGCCAGGTTGAAGTCGCGGTCGCGGATGATGAGCACCTGGTTGCGGATGAACCGCGCCAGTCCGATCCAGCGCGTAAGGCTCATGGCGATGATGATCGTCCTGATGCCCGGCCGCATGACGTAAGCCGCCAGCAGCAATATGATGGTGCTGGGGATGTTGTCGATCAGGTTGTACATCTCCGTAAACAGGAAGTCCAACTTGCGGACGTAGCCCCACAGCAGGCCTGCCAGAATGCCGATGATGGCCTCGATGACGGCTACGACGATACCGATGAACAGGGAAGTCCTCGTACCGGCCCACATGCGGGCCCACAGATCCTGGCCGATGTCGTTCGTGCCGAACCAGTAGACCTTGTTTGGCGGTTTGTTTTCGATAAAGCCCTTGACGATCTTCGCTTCCTGGGGCAGTCCGATGGAGACCGTTGCCCGGTTCATGCCCTTCTGACTGCCGTCCTCGGAGGTGAGGATGAGGGTGTTCTTTTCCATGGGGAAGAACCCGTAGAACCAGCCGGTTTCACCGTCTAAGGCCTTCAGCGAGACGAATTCCGCATCGCCGCCGGTCAGGGAAGCCTGGGCCTTCAGCTTGGGAACGCCCCAGCTGCCGGGTGCGGAGACATAGACGAGGCTCTTTCCGTCCGGAACGTCGGTGATGAGCTCTCCCGCCGTCTGTTTGACGCCGGAGGAGTAGACCGCGTTTTTCTCGCCGGTCACCGTTAGCCAGACCGCGTTGTAGTAGGTGCTTTCCGTCAGATCCTCGGACAGGATGGCCAGATACGGCGCCTCCTTTTGAAGCATCGTCCAGTACCATCCGCTGTTGGCGGGGTCTGCCTGCACGGACAGCTGCGTCTCTTCGCCTTCCTCGTTGTAGGCGATGGCCACGGGGGTGCCCCAGTCTGCGGGAGTCTGGATGTAGGCGAGGATCTCGCCGGAGCCGGGCTCGGCTGCATAGCCGCCCTGGGTGCGCTTCATGCCGTCGACGGTAAAGGATCCGTCGCTGTCCACCACGTACCAGACCGCTTTGGAATCGTAGTAATTCACCAGGTTCGGGTCGATCTGGTTGGGCAGGTGAGGCTGGATGAACGTGAACAGCACCAGCACGAGCATGACGATGAGGTTGAACACCGCTACCTTGTTCTTGAAGAACATCCGGACGGTGGAACCCCAGTAGGAATAGTTGGAGTAGCCGGTCCGTTCCGCTTCGCTCTCGTCCACGATGGCCAGATCGAACAGCGCCGGATCCAGATCCGCGATCTGCTGCTCGTTCAGATTGTCGTCCAGCAGTTCCGCGGCCAGAATGCCGTGCTTTTTGAGGAATTCTTCCTGGGAATTCTCGATCTTTTTCGTGAGTTTTTCAGAGGGAGAGAATTTGCTCATCTGGATCCCTCCTTTTTCGTAAAGCTGATGCGTGGGTCAACCAGCGCCATGGCGATATCGCCCAGCAGCAGTCCCACGATGCCCACGGCCGCAAACAGCACGACGAGCACCATGACCATGTTGTTGTCCTGGCGTTTGATGACGTCCACCAGCAGGCCGCCCATGCCGGGAATAGAGTAGAAGGATTCCGTATAAATAGAGCCGGAAATGGTCATGAGCAGAGATCCGGGGATGAGGTTGACGATGGGAACGACCGCGTTGCGGAACACGTGCCGGAACCAGATGGTGGTGTTGGGCACGCCTTTGGCGCGGGCCAGTTTGATGTAGTCCTTATTGGTCTCGTCCACCATGTACCGCCGCAGCCACATGGCGTAGCTGGAGATGGAAGGGAGGGCGAGCGAAATGGTGGGCAGGATGAGTGTCCGCCAGTCGTTTTCGTTGTAAAGCATGGGGATCTTCAGCCAGGTGGAACCATACAGCTGGATGAAGATGAAGTAGACCGCATTCGGTACGGCCTGGATAAATACGATGTAGGCATTGCCTAAACGGTCCCAGAATCTGCCCTTGTAGCGGGCCATCAGCACGCCCAGGGCGAGTCCCAGCGGCAGACTGATCGCCATACAGATGACGCCCAGCTTGGCCGAGATCGCGATCTTCGGCGCGATGATCCTGGCAATGGGCGAATTCACCCGGTATCGGTATGATACGCCCAGATCGCCTTGCAGCAGGTTGCGGATGAAGCGGCCCACCTGCACGTAGAGCGGATCCTTCAGACCCATCTTGATGAGTCCGAGTTCGATCTGGGCAGGGGACATCTTCTCGTAGTTGTTGAAATAGCCTTCCTCAGGCATGAACCGCAGCAAGGCGAACACGATGGTGATCAGTATGATCAGCGTGATGAGGGACCGTGCAAGTCGTTTGATGGAATACTTCAGCACGTTGTGTCTCCTTTGTAAAAGCAGAGGAGCGGCCGTGCTCCGTACCGGGGCAGAGCCGCTCCTGATGGTTCGTTTAGTTTTCCTTGTCAGTAAGGATTACTTGCCGAGTGCTTCCAGCCAGGCTTCGTACTGTTCTTCGTACATTTCCTGAGACATCGCTTCGTTATAGACGTGCTGTCCCTTGAATCTGCTGGAAGACTGGCCCATCATGGCGTACTGGCCTTCGAAGCCGTTCAGCTTCGTAGCCTGGTAGGAACCGCCGGAGATGAAGCCGGGGACCACGATCGCATGATCGAGGTAGAAGGATTCGGCCGCTGCAAAGGCTTCGTATCTTTCGTCGAAGTCGTCGACGCAGGTACGGGCGTAGTCGCACAGTCTGAAGTATTCGTCGATCAGGGCGTTGGTCTCTGCGGACTTGGTATCCTGGAAGACTCTGTAGGAGTCGGTGTCGTGGCAGAAGAAGTTATAGGAATTCTCTCTGTCGAACGGGTCGGCCCAGGTCTCGGGATCCATGAAGTCGGCGCCCCAGTTCAGTTCCTGGATGGCGTAGTTACCGTTTCTTCTGGTCTCGTTCAGGAAGGAGTTGCCGGAGAATTCGACGACGATAACGTCGACGAAGTCGGAGCCCAGCAGGTCTTCGAGCTGCTGCTCGAGAACGACCGTGCAGTTGCCCCAGGTCGTGGAGCTCGGGTTGTAGTTGATCGGCATCTTGATGGGGAAGGTAGCGCCGGCCGCTTCCAGTTCCGCCTTGGCCTTGTCTCTGTATTCCAGAGCCAGCGCTTCGTCGAAGCTGTCGTTCTCAGTGTACTTGGCCAGACCGCCGTAGTTGACATAGTCCTTGCCTTCGTAGGTGGAGAAGCCCAGCGGGGTGATAGTGTTGATCATGTGCATGTGCGGATCGTCGCCGGGATACTTCGCGGTGAGGTAGGCCTCTCTGTCGATGGCGTGGAAGATGCACTTTCTGAAGTTTTCGTTGTTGACGGCCTTGATCCAGTTTTCAGGTTCGTACTGCTCGTCGAACTTCGGTTCGAAGTTGAATCCGAAGAAGTAGGAGTAGTCGCCGATGATGCGGCTGGTGCAGACCATGTTGCTCTTCTCGGGATCGCTCAGCCAGTCGGCTACGATATCGGAACCGATGTCGGCGGAGTCGACTTCGCCTCTGAGGAACATTTCGGGAGCCAGCGTGGCAGCTTCCTGGTTGTAGGTCTCTTCGATGCGCTCGATATAGATGTGCTCGGCATCCCAGTTGTGCTCGTTCTTAACGTAGACTCTCTTCTGCTGGGGCTGAGCGGTCTGCAGGATGTACGCGCCGTTGAACCACATGGATTCGTTATCCAGAGCGTAATCGGTGCCGAGCTGCGCGAGGAGTTCGGCCGGTGCGGGCCAGTAGGTACCGAACTGCAGTACGGTGGGGAAGTAGGGACGGGCCTTCTCCAGATGATATTCCAGAGTGAGGTCGTCGACCGCTACGACGCCCAGATCTTCCGGAGCGACGGCGGGAACTTCTTCATAACCGTTGTCGGTGATCGCATAGATGACGCCGGCGTCGTCCACGACGTATTCGTCATCTTCGCCTTCCGTGCCTACGGGTACGGCGACCAGCTTGGCTGCCGTGTATTCCAGCAGTTCGGTGGCGTTCACGAGCCAGCCGTCCATCAGGTAGCTGTTGCCGCAGTCATTGGCGGAGTCGCAGACGTAACGGGCTGCCGCGACATAGTCGTTCGCGGTGACGGGAGCCATCTCGTTGCCGTCCTTATCGTACCAGTGCTGATCCGGTCTCAGGTGGAACGTCCAGGTGAGGCCGTCTTCGCTCTCTTCCCAGCTTTCCGCTGCGCAGGGAACGATGTTGCCGTAGGTGTCGTTTTCCACGAGGGAGTCGATGGTGTTAGCGCCGACTTCCAGCTCGTAGGTGGTGCCGCTCACCAGATAGTTCATGGTGGTCATCTCGCTGGAATACAGCGTGCGGTAGACCTGTTCCGCTGCATAGGTGCGGCCGTCCGGACCAGTACCGGCTTCCGTCGCTTCTCCTTCGCCGCTGGGTTCCGGAGTCGTCTCTCCGGAATTCGTGCAGGCTGCCATGGAGAAGATCATGGCCAGTGCCAGAAGGACTGCAAGGATTCTCTTTGTGTTCATACCAGATTTTCCTCCAATCTTTTCCGTCCTGTTCCGTTCCGATACACGGGGAAGGGGACAGGACCGTTTACACAGGAGCAGACAGGCTGCTCCGGGTCAATTATACTACAATATTCAGTAGGAAAACAGTAAATATACAGAAACATCTTCCTCCTTTGTGTTTTATAAACAAATGTATGCGAATTTCTTTGGTAAAATCGCAAAACCGTCTTTTCTTGATTTTGGCGCCCGGAATCGTTATAGTTAATAGTGGAACTATCTTGGATGGAGGCCGGCATATGACGATCATCAGACAGAACACACCTTTTGAAACAGCGGAGGAAAAGAAGATCTTCTGGGAGACCAGTTCCCAGATCATGGCGCAGGCGCTGCGGCGGCTGTATCCGGACGTAAAATTTGCGATCGGACCCGCCATCGACAACGGGTTTTATTACGATATCGACCTGGGTCAGCGGCTGACGGACGCAGATCTTTCCCAGATCGAGGACGAGATGCGGCGCATCGTGCGCGAAGACCTTCCGATCGTCTGCCGCCCGGTGACCCGCATGGAAGCTTTGGGCGAAGCGGTCGCCAAGAACCAGCCGTATAAGATCGAGATCATCAACAGCCTGCCGCAGGACGCACAGCTTACGTTCTTCGACGACGGCGAGTTCTCCGATCTGCGGGTGGGGCCGCTGCTGGAAAGAACGAGCCAGGTGCGGGCTTTCAAGCTGATGAGCATCGCAGGCGCCTACTGGCGCGGCAGCGAAAAGAATAAGATGCTGCAGCGCATCTACGGCATCTCATTCCCCAAGCCCAGCATGTTGGACGAGTACCTGCAGAATCTAGTGGAGGCCAAACGGCGCGACCACCGCAAGATCGGCCGGGAGATGGATCTGTTCATGTTCCCCGCGGAAGGCCCCGGATTCCCGCTGTACCTGCCCAAAGGCATGGTCATCCGCAACGAGCTGATGTCGTTCTGGAAGGGACTGCACAGCGAAAAGAAATACAACGAGATCCGCACGCCGATCATCCTGAGCGAGGATCTCTGGCATACCAGCGGGCACTGGGACCACTACAAGGAGCACATGTACTTCACGGACATCGACGGCGATCCCTACGCCATCAAGCCCATGAACTGCCCCGGCGCGCTGCTGGCTTATAAGAGAAGGATGTACTCCTACCGGGATATGCCGGTTCGCCTCTCTGAGCTGGGTCACGTGCACCGGCACGAACCCTCCGGCAGCCTGCACGGTCTGATGCGGGTGCGGGAATTCACCCAAGATGATGCCCATATCTTTATGCTTCCCGAGCAGGTGAAGGACGAACTGAAGGACATCATCAAACTGATCGACGACATCTATTCCGTGTTCGGCTTTTCCTATAAAGTCGTGCTTGCGACCCGGCCGCAGAACGCCATCGGCAGCGCGGCCGAGTGGACGAAGGCCCAGGATGCGCTGAAGGAAGCGGTGGAGGAACTGGGCATCGAATACGACATCGCCCCCGGCGGAGGCGCTTTCTACGGCCCGAAGCTGGATTTCCACTTGAGAGACTGCATCGGACGCACGTGGCAGTGCGGTACCGTACAGCTGGACTTCCAGCTGCCCCAGCGCTTCGACCTGACCTATACCGGTGCGGACGGCGAAAAGCACAGACCTGTGATGATCCACCGCACCGTGTTTGGCAGCATCGAGCGGTTTATGGGCGTGCTCATCGAGCATTTCGAAGGCAAACTGCCCCTGTGGCTCGCACCGGTACAGGTGAAGATCGTGTCCGTGTCGGAAAAATACAACGAGGCGGCCTGGAAGCTCTCGGACGAGATGGAAGCCGCAGGTCTCCGCACCGAAGTGGACGCCCGGAACGAAAAGACGGGCTACAAAGTGAGAGAAGCGATCCTGGCGAGAGACTCCTACATCATCGTCGTTGGCGAGAAAGAGGCGACCTCCGACATGCTGACGGTCCGCTCCTCCAAAGCGGGCGACATGGGCGAATTTCCGAAGGCGGAGTTCATCGCGATGCTGCAGAAAGAGATCACCGAAAAAGCTCTGTAGATTCTCAGTGCGGGAGTTATTGAACAAAAATTTATTAAAATGATTGTGCGGTTCACACGAACTTTTATTGACAAAAGAGAGAATAAAAAGATATAATGCTTTCAGTGCAGCAGTTCCAACCCTGTTGCCGTTGAATACACACAGCAAAAGCCCCGGATTCAGTTCCGGGGTTTTTGCTTTTTGCGTTCCCTAAGCCTGTCAAAGGGCAAAAATAAGTATTGACACTGTACTATGTGATGTAGTACAGTTAGTACATCAAGAGGAGGTACGCCATGATACAGCTGGATCTGAAAAGCCGGAAATCCATATACGAACAGATCATGGACGGCTTTAAAGAGCTGATCACCCGCGGCGTCCTTCATGCAGGGGATAAACTGCCCTCCGTACGGGAGCTCTCCCGGACTCTTACCGTCAATCCGAACACCATCCAGAAGGCATACCGCCAGCTGGAAGCCGACCGGTACATCTACACCGTATCCGGTCTTGGCTGTTTCGTTTCGGAAAAGCCGGAGGATCCGGACCTGGGCAAGGCGGCTGCCATCTACGAAGTCATCGAAGACAGCGTAAAGCAGCTGCGGTATCTGGGGATCTCCGACCAGGAGATCCGCGGAAAACTGGAGGAGATCGCCTGCAGAAAGGAGGAAAAGGGATGATCAACGTAAAAGGATTGTGCAAACAGTTTGACGGCTTTCAGGCTCTGAACAATCTGAACGTAAACGTGGAGCAGGGCTCCATCTACGGTCTGATCGGGGTCAACGGAAGCGGCAAAACCACGCTCATCCGCCATCTGACAGGGGTGCTGAAGCCCGACACGGGCAGCGTACAGATGGACGGACAGGACGTGTACGACAACGTCGAACTGAAGAAGAGGCTGGGGTATATCCCCGACGAGCTGTTCTTCTTCGGTTCCTACACTTTAAAAAGCATGCGGGATTTCTACAAGGGCATCTATCCCAACTGGGACGACGTCCGGTACGAAATGATGCTGCAGGACTTCGCTCTGCCCGAAAGGGGTAAGATCGCCAAATTCTCCAAGGGTATGCAGAAGCAGGCGCAGTTCATCCTCACCATGAGCTGCCGGCCGGACTTTCTCATCCTGGACGAACCCATCGACGGTCTCGACCCCATCGTCCGCAAGAAGGTATGGAAATACGTGGTGGACGACGTGGCGGAACGGCAGATGACCGTGCTCGTGAGCTCCCACAACCTGAAGGAGATGGAGGGCATCTGCGACGCCATAGGCATCCTGTCCAAGGGCGAGATGAAGATCGAACAGGACCTGGACGAACTGAAGTCCGACATCCACAAGGTGCAGGCGGCGTTCCACAGCGCGGAGGACGCCGAAAAGGCCTTTGCCGGGCTCAACGTGGTGCACCGCGAAAAGAGCGGCAGCATCGAGCACCTGATCATCCGGGGCGCGAGGGAAGACGTGGAAAAGGCCGTCTATGCGGCGGACCCCATCATCTTCGACATCCTGCCGCTGTCTCTGGAAGAAGTGTTCATCTTTGAGATGGGAGGTGAAAACGATGACATCCAGAGCATCCTGGCTTAACGTTTCTCTCATTAAGGAGAATTTTAAACGGTTCTGGCCCATTATGTGCGGCGGGTTCCTGTTCTGGCTCATCTGCGGCCCCATCGCCCTCGTCCTCACCAAGAGTTCGGAAGGCTACAGCTACAGCTTTATGCGCAGCATCCTGCGGCACATAAACCCGGCACCCATCCTGCTCAACGGCATCCTGCCGGTGGCGCTGGCGCTGGCCTGCTTCGGGTATCTGCACCGGACGAATTCCGCCGGGGTGATGCACAGCATGCCCTTCACCCGCCGCAGCCTGTTTCTCAGCAACTATGTGAGCGGGCTCGTGATGGCGGTGCTGCCTGTTGCGGTCATCTCTCTCATCCTGCTGGTGATGCGGGGCAACGTGGACATCGGCTGGTACGTGGACGATCCGGTCTACTTTACGGGCATGAACATCTTCCGCTTTTTCCTGGAGGAGTTCACCGTCATCGCCTTCGTGTACTCGATCTCGGTGTTTGCGGCCAGCATCAGCGGTCTTTCCGTCATCCACGCTTTGACGGCGGTCGCGCTCAACTTCATCTGCCCGGTGGTGTACCTGCTGCTGATGGGCTATATGGACACCTACGAGTACGGCTTTACCGCAGGCTCGCTCATCGAAGATATCGCTGTCCGGATGAATCCGTGGATCGCCGTGTTGGCGGAAGACGGTTTCTCCGCAAAAGAGATCGCCGTTTATCTGCTTATTTCCCTGGTGATCGCCATCGCAGCGTTCCTGCTGTATAAGGCGCGGCATCTGGAGCGGGCAGGGGAGAGCTACGTGTTCCGCCCGGCCAAGTACATCATCGGTTTCCTGATGGTGTTTACGGCCAGCAGCCTTACGGGCTTTGTCTTCCACGACAGCTTAGGTGGTTTTTCCTATCTGCTGGGCTTCGTCGTCGGCTACGTCGTCGCTCAGATGATCGTCAACAAGACCACGAAGATCTTTACGAAGGACTGTCTCGTTTCCGGTCTCGTATATCTGCTGCTGATCGCCGCGGTCGTGTGCGTGTTCCGCTTCGACCTCATCGGCTACCAGAAGCGGGTGCCGGCGGCAGACCGGGTGAAGAGCGTAACCATCACGTCCGATACCTTTGACATGGGTCTGGATGGCAAGAGCGACCTCATTACCGAGCCGGAGAACATTGAGCGGGTCATCGCGTTCCATAAAAAGATCGTCGCTGACCCCGCCAATTACCAGGATGCCTGGAACGGTTACTATACCTCTTCGTCCCTTTCCTGGGATTCCAGGGACTACGAGGATCCGAAGGAGAGACCCGTCAGCTTTAACGTTTCGTATAAGCTGAAGAACGGCCGGACGCTGGAAAGAGACTATTGGATCCCGGCGGCGATGCTGCGCGGAGACGCGGGCATGCGTGACCTGTGGAACAGCGCGGAGAACGGCGGTCTGTATGCCAGACTGCTCCAGGAAGGGGCAGAAGGCCTGAGCGTGTGGTTCGAAGGAAACAACATGCCGAAGGAGTTCAGAGAGCCGGACCAGGTCGATTATGACTATACCTGGGTAGGCTTCGAAGATTCCATGCCCACCGGTGCTACAAGGCTGGCCGATAAAGAGGCTCTGGTGGCTGCCCTGATCGAAGACATCAAGGCCTACGACTATGACCGCCTGTTCGAGGACTATTCCGAAATGCCTTATATCAGCATCCATATGGATTT
>JAGAHX010000075.1 GCA_017626845.1 Bacillota bacterium | reverse complement strand
GGGTGTAAATGTGGTAGCATTGAGTTGATCCATAGCGTTCTCCTTCGGAAGTTTTGTTAGTGTGGTAACTCAATTCTACCAAAGGAATCCTATGGATCACTTTTTTATTCAGTTGTTCAATTTGATTTTACAATTAACCTTTGAAATTCAGCATATTGCGCTGCGTAAATTGATTTTGCTGGATCATGCAGAAACCTTGGAAGATCTGCGGCTTCCGCCGGCTAACCACCTGGAAAAGTTAAAAGGGGACCGAACAGGGCAATACAGTATTAGGATCAATGCGAAATATCGAATCTGTTTTCGATATGAAAATGGCTATTATTTCGATGTTGAAATCTGTGATTATCACTAGAAGAGGTTAAATATGAACGATTACCTGATTACGCCAACCGCCGGAGAGATCCTTTCAGAGGAATTCATGAAACCTCTCAACATTTCGGCGTACCGGCTGGCTATGGACATCCGTGTACCGGTTTCCCGTATCCAGGATATTCTGCACGGCAGAAGAAAAATCACAGCAGATACGTCTATCCGCCTTGCCAAATATTTTGGCGTATCGGATGCATATTTCCTTAACATTCAAAACGATATCGACCTGCGTAATGCAAGAATGCAACTGATAAGTGAATTGCCGCTGATCCCGGCAGCAGTTGTCTAAGCATTACCTTCCACCTTGCCAATCGCCGTCATCTTATGATAAAATAAATTCCAACATAACTAAATACGAGCCATGTGCCCCTTATCCGGGGTCAAAAGAGAAACCGGTGCAAATCCGGTGCAGACCCGCTACTGTAATTGGGGAGCGGACGTTCACGGCGAAAGCCGCCCACTGGCCGACAGGCCGGGAAGGGGACCGTCCGCGTCGATCCATCAGCCAGGAAACCTGCATGGCTTGCGTATGAATCCACAGTCCTGCGGAGATCGGGCCTGTGATGGACTGTAAATTCGGAACAGTAGAATCGCTCTACTGTTCTTTTTTTGTTCCGGGGCGTGACCCGCCCAACAACAGTCTGCAGGCAGCGGTTGCTGTATCGCTGTTTTGATAGATCGCAGTGTGGAACCGCATTGCGAAGTCCCATTTGGTTATCGAAAGGAGATGCCCAAGATGACAAAGAAACTTATCACTTTATTGCTAGCATTGACGATGGTCTTTGCCTGTGCGGTGCCTTCGTTTGCTACTTCTGTACGGCCTGGAACATATAACCAAGCAGCCAGCACTAATCCTCCGACAGTTTCTGGACAATTTACAGTGACCCTAAACATCGTGAGCGATACGATTGGTTCAGTAGTTATTAAACGAACAAATTTACCTGTAACGCTTGGCTCATCTAGTAGCCCTGCGACTACTTACACAGTTGCTGATGTACTTTATGCAGCATCAACTCAATATTCTTGGTTAAGCATTTATAAGAATGCGAATCTTGATCCTTTTACAAATACTTCGACATTTGTATATGGGGTAAAAGATACAGCACAAGGAAACACGGTGTTTGCTCCTGATTTTACAAATCTAACAAAATTCAGAGGTTGGCTGTATAAAATAAATGGGCAGTATCCTCTTCTGAACGCAATTGATATTCCTTCTGATCACAATGTATCTACAGAAGGCCCTTGCTGTGCGAAAGTTCATGAAGCATATGTAGTGGCCGGCGATGTTATTGATCTATACTTTGGGGATAGTACCGCAAGTGAATCAACGGCAACTCGTACAATGTATATTACTGATGCTAATTACAATGCTTTCAGCAACATGTTAACTGTTGCTGTGGCTTCTGCATATTCATGGGATGAAGAAATAACAGAAGATATCTTGTATTATTGGCATGTAACTGATAACGACAAATATAATTATAACCCCATTACGTCTCAGAAAGTATATATGAAGGTGGATAATAGCCAAAGTTACGTGACTATTACCAATGGTACCATTACAAAGAGTGGCGTAACATTATCTCCTGGAGATCACACTATTGAGTTAGTTACAGTCTATTCAGCTTGGTACACTTTAGGTGGTGTATATTACAAATTCCCAAAATATTTAGGAACAACCTATACAATAACTGTTGAATAAATAATGCGTGGATGGAGTGATAGGCATATTTCCTATCACTCCACTTTGAAAGGAATGCAGTATGAAACAAAAAATTATTCCATGGCTCCTTACAATTGCATTACTATTGACAATAGTCTTTCCATCTTTTGGTGGCAGCATTGTATATGCTGATTCGGCTACAAATAGTTTTAGTATCGATCCGTTCGGTTCCATCAAATTAGAAGGGGCAATTATTTGTGATGAGGTTGTAAAGGATCAAAAAGGAACATATGTCATTACGCTTGATTCGAATACAGCTGTTGATGAAACAATAACTCTTAAAATAGCAGCGCAAGATCCATTTCTCGCTCTTGCGGAAGAGACTGCACCCCCTGAATTTCTTTTTGATCCAGAAGATTTAGAAAGCTGCATGAACGATCCATATTTTGCATATTTATATGAAGTACAAGTAGCGGAGTATGGACCATCTCCAATGATCGTGCAAAATAAAATAGACGCACCAACTCTTCCATTCAGTATATTGGCTGAAGTAATGGATGAGGTGACACAGGATGACATGTATCCTAAAAATGTTGCTTTTTCTGAAAGCAACTCGCTTTACGATAATTCAACTAATACTTTTAATATCACCACATCTTTGAAAAACGGAGAAAAGGAACTAGTCTTTTATATAATTTGCACGGATGTTGATAATTTTGAATGGGTTCCGTATCCAATTTCGTTGCGCTTTCAGATAAAACAATCTGTTCAATTAGAATCGATTGTCACAACTCAAGGTCAATTTGAATATGAAGAATGGCTTTACGATGTAACAAAAGGAAATAAAACGTTTTTGATTGTACCAAATGGTAAGGACAATATAAAAGCAACACTAAAATTTTCAAGCAAAACAGAAGTATCTATAAATGAAGGTGCTCCATTTTTTACGGATGATAATGGAGAAGCAACTGTTTTATTCGAGTCAAAATTAACTTCTTTATATAAAAATGAAAGCCTAAACGCAAACGTAAATACTATTTCTGTCATTGATGCCGGTGACAAAAGCATAACATATACTGTATATGTTATACAAAAAAGGTTTTCTGGTTTGCCAGACAGTGTTACGGACTATTTATGTATTGCATCCCAATATACGAATTATTTAGGTGACAATCTCCTGCCAGTAGGCATTATGTCTGGTGATTATGGGTTGCGTGGTGTCCGTTCTCTAGTTGGAAGCAATACAGATGTTGGCGGCGGTTTCAGCGGGCCTGTATCATTAGGGGGGTTCGGCGGTTATATTGTTTATTATTACAAAGATGCCATCTATGATAATTCCGACAATCCTTATGGAATTGACTTTATTACCTTTGGCAATTCGGTGGGAGCTAATAGTGATTTCGCTGAACCCGGTCAGGTTTGGGTTTCTGAGGATGGTGTCAACTACTATGCATTGGCAGGTTCTGTTCATTATGACGATGATGTCATATGGGATTATGAAATAACCTATAGGAAGACAGATGACGGAAAGTATACCTGGACAGATAACTATTGGTATACATCTACTCCCAGAAGTAGTAACTATCTATTTCCAGATGCGACATTATATCCTCTCTATGATTTTGGCAATAATCCAGATACAATTGTTCTAAAATCTATCCATTTAGGATCACGGGACGCAACTGAAACTTTATTCCCTGGTTTCGGATATACTGATGTTGGTATGCGCCGAACAGTCTTGGAAGGAGAATCTACATCCGATTTTGGGGATTCTGCTAACGACAAGTTCGCTAGAAATATTGCAGGCAATCCCTATTTAGGATGGACAGAAAAAGAAACCAGTACGGGTACTTTTAAAACTCTGTCTGTGACGGACGGTATGGATCTTGCGTGGGCAGTTGACGCGGATGGTCAGCCAGTTATATTTGATAATGGCATCCATTATGTAAAAATCGTTACAGCCAGTAATATTGATGCTGGTGCCATCGGCGAAAAATCCACCGAAGTCAACATGGTCCGCGTGGCGCAGGCGAATAACAGCGCTGTCGGGGTCAGCGAGGCACCGGCCAGCATCAGTTTCGACGGAAAAGAAGTGGACCTGAGCACCGGCACAGCCGTGAGCGAGAGAAACAACGTGTTCTCCTTTACGGGAGATGCGGCAGTTGCCGTCGACGGTGAATTCGAGGTGAAGGTGGATGCGCCGGAAGGCTCCCATGTTTACATCAATAACAATCCCGAGGCGAGCGTAACGTACGATAAGATCCCCGACCACGAGATTGTGCGCGTGATCGTGCAGAACGACGAATGCGAACCCCTGATCTACGTCTTTAACCTGCGGCAGATGACCGACGAGGAGAAGGCGGATGCCGCGGCTGCAGAAGCTGCAAAAACAGTGGACGATAATATCGAAGCGATCGGCGATGTAACACTGGAAAGCGCCGCAGCGATCAAGGCAGCAAGAGATGCTTACGAAGCGCTGGACGATGCAGCCAAGGCCAAAGTCGAAAAGCTGGATACGCTGACGGCAGCAGAAACCAAACTGAAAGAACTGCAGGATGCTGCGTCGAAGGAAGAAGCGGATGCAGCAGCTGCGAAGGTCGTTTCTGACGCGATCACTGCCTTGGGAGATGATATCTCTCTGGACGATGAAAAAGCTGTGGAATCTGCCAGAGCAGCCTATAACGCACTGACGGACGACCAGAAAGCACTCGTTACGAACGAAGATGCTCTGAAAGTTGCAGAAGCAAAGATCGCGCAGCTGAAGGCAGACACACCGAAGGCGCAGGCTGTGGAAAAGCAGATCGCGGCCATTGGTGAGATCACAAAGTACAAAGAAGAAGAGATCCAGGCGGCAAGAGCAGCTTACGACGCGCTGACAGATTCCCAGAAAGCACTCGTCGGCAATCTGGCCGTGCTGGAAGCGGCGGAAAAAGCCCTGGAAGACCTGAAGAGCGGCAGCGGCAGCGACGATACCATTAAGGTGACGTTCCGGTTGATCGGGTCAACGAAGTCCACGCAGGACGTAGATCTGAGCAAAGGCGAAGAGGGCTACTACACTGCGGAATACCAGAACTGGATCAAGACCCGGACCTATACCATGCACTCCGACGATTCCGTATACGACCTGTTCGTGAAGGCGACCAGCGATGCGGGAATTGAATCTAAGGGCGCAAATAAGGGGTACGTGAGTTCTATTAAAGCTCCTGAATCTTTAGGTGGGTATTGGCTCTCCGAATTTACGAACGGTAAATATTCCGGCTGGATGTACACCATGGACGGTAAACACACGAACGCCATTAAGGACCAGAAACTGAAGGATGGCGCGGAGGTGATCTTCCACTACGTAAACGACTACCGCTACGAGGTGAAAGATTGGTTCGATGAGCCGGCTTACCCGGCAGCTCAGACAGATGGAGAATTCTATAACCGCTGGCTGGAGGCTGCGGACGTGCGTCCCGGCAGTCAGGGAGGAACGACGCCGGTCGATCCGGCAACGGAACAGCCTGGTACGACTCCCGAGAACCCGGGCAGCGTGGCCGATCGGTTTATCGACGTAGAGTCGAACGACTGGTTCGCCGGCTCTGTGGATTATGCGGTGGAGAAGGGCTTTATGACCGGTACCGGTGCAAACACCTTCAGCCCGGACAAGGAGCTTAGCCGCGGCATGCTGGTCTCCATGCTGTACAGCCTGGAAGGCGTACCGGCAGAGGACGGCAAGACGGAATTCGACGACGTCAAGACGAGCGACTGGTTTGCCAAAGGCGTGGATTGGGCCGTGGAAAACGGCGTGGCCGCAGGCTATGGCGAGAATTTTGGCCCCAATGACGACATCACCCGCGAGCAGATGGTCGTGATGCTGTACGGCTATGCGAAGCTGAAGGGCTATACGCTGGCGGAAGGTGCGGATCTGTCCGCATACAAAGATGTGGATGAGATAAGCGCCTGGGCACTGGAAGCAGTTCGGTGGGCGAAGGGTGCAAATCTGATCACCGGACGGAGCGCGGATCTGCTGGCGCCGAAGGGCACCACGACCCGCGCGGAAGCGGCTACGATCCTCCGGAATTTCCTGGAGAATGTGGCGAAATAACTAGTGAGATTGTATTGTTCCCTTCGACAAGCTCAGGGAACGTAGAAAAGAGCAGAAGCCGGCCCTTCGGGGCCGGTCTTTTGATGGAAAGATATGACAGGAATATATTGACATGGTAAAATATGTGTGTTATCATCATTCTGCCAGTATTGTCGAAGGCACATTGAATAATGGCTAAAATAATATATAATAAAATTAGCTATTATGGAGGTGGCCGAATGACTCATATTGTTGCAACCGCTACGGAAATTCAGAATAATTTCGGGAAATATCTCGCCATGATCATGAATGGAAATCAGGTTATCATAACGAAAAACGGACAGGAAGTTGGGCGCATGCTTCCCAAAGATGCTTCTGTCACTTTTTTGACAGATTCTTTGGTCGGTGCTTTAAAACATGCATCCGATATGGAAGATCCCAGGGAAGAGAGGATACGGGAACATTATGACGTTGCTGATTGATGCCAATATCCTGCTGGATGTACTGATGGATCGGCAGCCGTTTACGAAATCTTCTTCTTTGGTGTGGAAACTGTGCGAGACCGGACTTGTTCGCGGATATGTAAGCGTGTTGTCTTTTGCCGATATCGTATATATCATGCGCAAGTCTCTTAGCCCCGATAAGACAGAATCTTTACTGAGAAGTCTTGCCCAGATCTTTTTATTCGCCGATCTTCGTTTTAAGGATCTGCAGAAAGCCGCGGGAATGCGCTGGGGAGATTATGAGGATGCGGTCCAGGTGACCGCAGCGAAGGCCGTCGCAGCAGACTATATCGTGACCCGAAATCTGAAAGACTACAAACAAAGCCCGGTTCCGGCCATTCTTCCGGAACAATTGTGTGCAATGTTTTAATCAGAAAACCGCTTGCTTGAACACATAAGATAACCATGCTAAAATAGATAAAAGGCGCATGTGCCTCTTCGTTGGAAGCGGTTAAAAGCGAATCCGGTGCAAACCCGGAACAGACCCGCTACTGTGATTGAACGCTTGCCGTTCATAAGTCAGGACTCCTGCATGCGCTGTGCCTTTCAGGCGATGATCCGGAAGGCATACGCAGTAAATACGGACTGCAGTACGTTTGTACTGCAGTTTTTTTATCGGGTGAGGAGAGTTTATGAAGGATCGCAAGAAACGGACCGGTGTGCTTCTTCTGGTTTTAGCTTTGCTGATCGGCTGTTTGCCGTCAACGGTTTTTGGCGTGGATACGGCGGATCTGCAGAAAGCTGCAGCATTGTCCGCAGCCTATATGCAAAAGGCAGTAAAAGACCCTCAGCCGGGTACCGTAGGCGGGGAGTGGGCGATCCTCGGCCTTGCCCGCAGCGGTATCGACGTTCCGGATACTTACTATCAGAGATATTACAGCGCGGTAGAGGAATATGTAAAAGCCTGCGATGGTGTGCTGCACGAGAAAAAGTATACGGACTATTCCCGGGCGATCATCGGACTATCCGCGATCGGAAAGGATGCCCGCAGTGTAGCGGGCTACGATCTGACGAAACCTTTGGGCGACTACGATAAGACCATCTGGCAGGGTCTCAATGGGCCGATCTGGGCGCTCATTGCCCTGGATTCCCGGAATTATCCGATGCCAATGAATCCGGAAGCAAAGACGCAGGCGACGCGGCAGATGTACGTGGACCGCATCCTGGCGTGCCAGCTGCCGGACGGAGGCTGGAGCCTGTTCGGCGGCACGGAATCTGCGGGAGCATCCGATGCGGTGGCCGATCCGGATATTACCGGTATGGCGCTGCAGGCATTGGCGAAATATATGGGTCAGCCGGCGGTCGCGGAGGCTGTGGAAAAAGCCCTGGACTGCATGAGCAAACGGCAGAACGCGGACGGCGGCTACGGTTCCTGGGGCACGACCAATTCGGAAAGTGTGGTGCAGGTGCTGGTGGGATTGTGCGAACTGGGCATTCCCTTGGACGATCCCCGCTTTGTGAAAAATGGTCATACGCTGCTGGATAACGTACTGAGCTATCAGACGGCGAACGGCGGTTTCCGGCACACAGCCAGCGGAGACGGCAACAGCCAGATGTCGGCGGAACAGGGGTTTTACGGCATCGTGGCTGCGCTGCGGATGCAGCAGGGCAAGAGCAGCCTGTATCGCATGAGCGATGCCCGCACGGTCCCCGATGCCGACGCATCGGAAACCGGACGCGGCCAGGGATTGCCCGGAAAAGATCCGGCGGTGAAAAATGTGCCGGTCACGGCGCCGGGAACCACCTTCGATGACGCCAATCTGAACGACCATGTGGCGGCCATCGAAGCCATGGCGGCGCGTGGCATCGTGACGGGTTATCCGGATGGGACGTTCCGGCCGGACCGCACGCTTACCCGAGCGGAGTTCTGCGCCATGGTAACGGCAGCATTGGGACTGCCTGCAGAATCAGCCAATGCCTTTACGGATACGGAAGGCCACTGGGCTTCGGGACGCATTGCGGCGGCTTACAAATATGGGATCGCTGCCGGAACAGGAGGCGGAAAGTTTAATCCCGGCGGGACGATCACCAGACAGGAGGCTGCTGTTATGGTAGCTGCAGCGGCGAAGCTGTGCGGCATGGACATCGAACGGGATGCTGTGCAGATCCGCGATACGCTGGCTGTCTTCGGCGACTACACAAAGTCCGCGCAGTGGGCAAGAAAATTCCTGGCATTTTGCTATGACAGCGGAATTTTGGACGACAGCGCCGTAAATATTGAGCCGCTGAAAGCGGTCACCCGGGCGGAAGTTGCGCAGATGCTGTTTAATCTGCTGGGAGAGGCGGATCTGTTATGAAGACGAGAACAAAACTCATTGCCGGTGTTGTGATCCTGGCAGTTCTGGCAGCAGCGTTCTGGTATGGCGGCGGTGCACCGAGCCTGCATGGGTGGAAGGCGGAGACGGTCGCTGAGCATGTCGAAGCGACAGAAGAAGAAATAGATTCAGATGGCCCTTCGACAGGCTCAGGGCCCGAGCAGACGGTCGCTGAGCCCGGAGAGACGATCGCTGAGTCCGAAGAGACGGTCGCTGAGCCTGTCGAAGCGACGGAAGAAGAAATAGATCCAATTGGCCCTTCGACAGGCTCAGGGCCCGTGGAAGAACAGACGGTCGCTGAGCCCGTCGAAGCGACAGAGGAAGCTCCAAAACAAGACATCGACCCTGCCACCGGCATGGACCAGTACAACACAACGCCCGTGCCCGAAGGCAAACCGGTCCCGGTAGAGCCCCAGGATGCAGAAGTTACGGACGTTCCCCACACCTGCACCATTTCCATCCGCTGCGACACGATCTTAGACCACATGGACTGGCTGGATCCGGAAAAGGTCGAACTAGTGCCCGATGATGGGGTCATCCTTCCGGCGGCAGCCGTAACCTTTTACGAAGGGGAGAGCGTGTTTAACCTGCTGCAGCGGGTCTGCCGGCAAAACGCGATCCACATGGAATTCGAGAACACGCCCATGTACAACAGCGCCTATATCGAAGGGATCCACAACCTCTATGAATTCGACTGCGGCGAATTGTCCGGCTGGATGTATTCCGTCAACGGATGGTTTCCCAATTACGGGTGCAGCCGTTACGCGCTGCAGGAAGGCGACGTGGTCTGCTGGGTCTATACCTGCGATCTGGGCTACGATGTGGGCGGTCATTATGCGGTAGGGAACTGACGTGAAGAACCGGGATGCCTTTGCAAGTTATCATCCGGCGGTCAACTTTCTGTATTTCGCCCTGGTGCTGCTGTTTGCCATGTGCCTGATGCACCCGGTCTCTCTGGGTGTGACCCTGGCAGCAGCCATCAGCTATAACGTGTATCTGAATGGGCGGAAGGGTGCGCGCTTTTCCGCCGGTTTTCTGCTGCCCATAATGCTTCTCGCTGCGGTGGTCAACCCCGTGTTTAACCACGAAGGGGCGACAATCCTTACCTATCTGCCCACAGGCAACCCGCTTACAGCGGAGAGCATTTATTACGGCATCGCAGCAGCGCTGATGCTGGCGGCGGTCATCTCCTGGTTTTCCTGTTACACGGCTGTCATGACCTCGGATAAGTTCGTATATCTGTTCGGGCGCATCATCCCGGCGCTTTCCCTGGTTCTTTCCATGACCCTGCGGTTCGTGCCCCGGTTTAAAACACAGCTGGATGCGGTGCGGGAGGCCCAGGCCGGCATAGGCCGGGATGTGAGCGCGGGCGGCCTGCTGCAGCGGCTGAAGAAGGCGGTCACGATCCTGTCCATTCTGGTGACGTGGGCGCTGGAAAATGGCATCGAAACGGCGGATTCCATGCGCTGCCGCGACTACGGACAGCCCGGGCGCACGGCGTTTTCGATCTACCGCTTTGAGGAACGGGATAAGCTGGCGCTGCTGTGGCTCGTCTTTTGCGGCCTGTTTCTGGCCGGAGGCTGGGCAGCCGGCGCCTTCGCCTGGCGGTATTATCCAACGGTGAAGGGCGCCTGGGGTTTGCTGCCGTTCGCTTTCCAGGCCGTTTATGCTGCCCTTTGTTTTACCCCCTTATTTCTTGACCTTCGAGAGGATCGTATATGGAAGCGCTTGTCGTCCGGGATCTGACATTTACCTATCCGCAGCAGGAAACCCCTGCCGTAAAACATGCAGCCTTTGCCGTACAGCAGGGCGAGTTTGCTGTGCTCTGCGGTCCGTCCGGATGCGGCAAAACAACACTGCTTCGCCAGCTGAAGAGCGTACTGGCGCCGAAGGGCACGCTGACAGGCGAGATCCTCGTAGACGGTATGCCGCTTGCGGACATGGATCTCCGGACCCAGAGCGAACGGATCGGCTTCGTGCAGCAGGATCCGGATAATCAGGTCGTAACGGATAAGGTCTGGCACGAGCTTGCCTTCGGACTGGAGAGCCTGGGCGTCGAAACCTCGGAGATCCGCAGAAGGGTGGCGGAGATGGCGTCGTTTTTCGGCATTCAGAACTGGTTTTACAAAAATGTGTCGGAGCTGTCCGGGGGTCAGAAGCAGCTTCTGAATCTGGCATCCATCATGGTGATGCGTCCGTCTCTGCTCATCCTGGATGAACCCACCAGCCAGTTGGATCCTATCGCGGCGTCGGATTTTCTGGCGACCCTGGGAAAGATCAACCGGGAGCTGGGCACAACGGTGCTTCTGACAGAACATAGGTTGGAAGAGGCATTTGCCCTGGCGGACCGCGCTGTCGTCATGGATCAGGGAGAAGTGGTGTTCTGCGGAACCCCTCGGGACGCGGGGCTTGCACTGCGGGACAAAGGCAGCGCCATGTTTCTTGCGATGCCTGCCGCCATGCGCATCTGGGTTGCTGTGCCGGATGGAGCGAATTTCGCACAGGTGCCCCTTACCGTGCGGGAAGGTAAGGATTGGCTGAAGAAGTACGTGGAGAAGGAGGGATTGGGTCCCAAAACGTTCCCCGAACCTGTCGAAGAGAACGCAGAAGGTGATATCGTCCTCTCCGCCAAAGATCTCTACTTCCGCTACGAAAAAGATGCTCCCGATGTCGTAAAAGACCTGTCGCTGGAAGTACGGCGGGGCGAATTTTACGCGATGCTGGGAGGAAACGGAAGCGGTAAGACGACTTCTTTAAAGCTGCTGTGCGGTCTGCTAAAGCCATACCGCGGCGAGATCGCAGCAAAGGACAGCGTGCGCATGCTGCCGCAGGATCCAAAAACGTTGTTCGTCAAAAAGACGGTGCGGGAGGACCTGCTGGAGATGCTGCCCAAAAGCGATCCGGACCGGGAAGAAAAGACTGCCCGTGTCGTGCAGCTCTGCTCTCTGCAGGAACTGCTGGACCGTCATCCCTACGACCTGTCCGGCGGCGAACAGCAGCGGGCAGCGCTGGCGAAGGTCTTGCTGTTGGAACCGGATATACTGCTCCTGGATGAACCGACCAAGGGCATGGATGCGAAATTCAAACAGATCTTCGCGCAGATCCTGAAGGCGCTGCAGAGAAAGGGCGTTACCATCGTGATGGTGAGTCACGACGTGGAGTTCTGCGCCAAATATGCGGACCGCTGCGGTCTTGTCTTTGACGGCGGCATCGTTTCGGAGGGTGTCCCATCGGCTTTCTTCCCCGGCAACACGTTTTACACGACTTCTGTGAGCCGTATGGCCAGGGACATTATGCCCGGTGCAGTCACGGCAGAGGATGTGATGGCGGCACTCGGCGCGGAGGTTCCTGAAGAAAAGAAGATGCCGGCAGGAGCTTACCGCATGCCGCTCCCAAAGCAGGAAAGTTCCGCTATGGATAAAACTAGACTCGCTCCCGTGCGCAAACTCGGAGCCTTTGCTTCCGGACTCTGTGCAGTTATAATGTTCCTGCGCTTTATGAAGGGACAGGACCTGAGTTCGCTTCTGAACGAGAAGGGCGTTGCCTCCATGGCAGGCGGTCAGATGCTGCAGTACGGCATCTTTATCGCGCTGCTGCTCGTGTTTGCCTTCTGCATCGGCGGTCGCAGCACGAGAAAGGATACGGCGCTCCAGACGCCAGCGGATAAGCGAAAATTGTCGAAGCGCACTGCGGCGGCTTCTGCGCTCATCCTGTTTCTCATCCCGGTCACCCTGTTTGCAGGAGAGACCTGGCTGGGCGGCCGCAAATATTACTTTATCTCGCTTCTCGTGCTGCTGGAGTGCATGATGCCGTTCTTCCTGATCTTCGAAGGGCGAAAACCCCAGGCCCGGGAACTGGTGACGATTGCGGCCCTGTGCGCCATCGGTGTGGCCGGCCGGGCGGCGTTCTTCATGCTGCCGGGTTTTAAACCTGTGATGGCGGTCACGATCCTGGCAGGCGTCGCTTTCGGCGGCGAGACCGGCTTTCTCGTGGGGGCGGTCACGATGCTCGTGTCCAACGTGTTGTTCTCCCAGGGGCCCTGGACGCCCTGGCAGATGTTTGCCATGGGCATTATAGGCTTCCTGGCCGGTGTGCTGTACCGTAAAGGCGTGCTGCGCAGAAGCCGTCTGTCGCTGTGCATTTTCGGCGCTTTGTGCGCGATCCTCATCTACGGCGGCATTATGAACCCGGCAGCCGCGCTCATGTGGGCACATACTTTGAATAAGGAGATCCTGATCACCTATTATCTGACGGGCTTCCCCGTGGACTGCGTACATGCGGCTACGACCTGGATCTTTCTGTGGTTCGGTGCGGAGCCCATGTTGGAAAAACTGGACCGCATCAAGGTGAAGTATGCTATCATAGAATAAGATAGCAAGGAGGTCCCACCATGAAGACGATCCGGAAAATATCTGCAATCCTATTAACGGCACTGCTTTGCATGCCGTTTTTTGCTGCGCCTGCCTATGCGGCTTCGCCTTATGCCATCACTATTGGCGGCAATGCCGGCAATGCGGTGACGATCCCGGCGAACGGAACCGTTGGAGCGGTCATCACCACAGGGCAGAACAGCGTCAACAAGGACATGCCCGCTGCAGACCATGTGGCGAAAGCCAATGCAGGCAGCGGCAGTCTGCTCGCTTCGGTCAACGGCGCTCTGTTCAATGCATACTACAATGCCGGTAAGACGCTCAGCTATCCGGATAACTGCGCTCAGATCATGGGTATGCTGATGAGCCGGGGAGAAGTGATCTCCCGGGGGTCAGGCAAGAACGTGCTGCTGGGGGTCACCGATACGGGTAAATTCCTGATCGACCGGGTGAGCGTGTCCGTGGCGGCAAAGTTCCGCGGAAAGGATAAGTTTACGGCCTGGGCGGTCAACACCTATCATACGGACGCCTCCGCCATCGATCTGTTTACTTCCGAGATGGGTTACTCTTTTGCGCTGCAGAGCGGCGCCGTCGTGGTCCGCATGCAGGGAGGCATGGTAACGGATGTGCAGACCGGGCAGAGCCGGCTGAACGTTCCAGCGGCAGGGGAAAAGGTGATGGTCTTCAATGCCAATGCCTGGGCCAACGCCTGCACCTGGAACACCGAACCCCACGTCGGCAACCTGGCGGAGATCGAGACCATCCTTACACCGGAAAAGGCTGGAACGCAAAGCGATTGGGACAGGGTCGTGACTGCCGTCGGATGTTCCCCCTGGCTTTTGGAAGGCGGCGTGGACAAATTCGCGGAAAACGTGAGCTCCGATCCCAAGATGGGCCGGGATTATAAAGCACAGCGCACCTTTGCGGCCATCCTGGGAGACGGCAGCTTGATGATCGGAGAGTGCACGGCCACATTCGGCCAGATCATCGACTATCTGAAGGGCATCGGTGCGGTGGATGCCTTGGCGCTGGACGGCGGCGCTTCTTCCACGCTGTACGTATCCGGAAGCGGCTATGTGCAGCCTGCCGGAAGAAAACTGGCCAGCATGCTGCATTTCGTAGATTACGGATCTGCGGATGCGATCCCCAAAAAGGGCCAGAACCCCATGGCGGGAGAACCATCCGCCTGGGCGAAAGCCTATGTGGAAAAGGCACAGAACGTAGGTCTGATCCCTGACGGGTTCAACCTGATGCCGAAGGCCAACATCACCCGGGCGGAATTTGCCAGCCTTGCAGTATCCCTCGTAAAGCAATATTATTCGGGCAGCAGTTATAATTCTCTGCTGACGAAAAACGGCATCGATTACGATGCGGCTAGAGCAGCCTTTAACGACACCTACCTGCTGGACGTGCTGCAGGCTTACCAGCTGGGCATCGTGGCAGGCAAGAGTCCCGGAAAATTCGAGCCAAACGAATCCATCAGCCGGCGCGAAGCGGCCGTTATGCTTACCAATGCGGCGAAACTGGTGGGCAAAGACTCGCTGGACGGCGACGCACTGGACTACGAAGATGCTGCGGATATCGCCTGGGCCGCCACCTACGTGGACTTCGTGACCCGCGCAGGGATCATGGGTTCCACGTCCACCGGCAGGGCGCTGTTCAATCCCCTGGGCTATTACACCCAGGAGCAGGCCCTCACCACCATGTGCAATCTGCTTCCATAACGCAGGGGGACAGGTACAATGTGTTCTTTATATCAGCGCACGCAGGCGCTGCTGGGCGAAGATGCCATCGAAAAACTGAAGAATGCAAAAGTCCTCATCTGCGGACTGGGCGGTGTGGGCGGCTTTACCTGCGAAGCTCTGGCGCGGGCAGGCGTAGGCACTCTGGGGCTCTGCGACATGGACCGCGTTGATCCCACCAACTGCAACCGGCAGATCCTGGCGCTGCAGTCCACCATCGGGCAATTAAAGGCGGATGTCGCAGAAGTGCGGGTCCGGGACATCAATCCTGACGTGCAGCTGCGCAAATTCGCGCTCCGCATCGACGAAACGACCATAGCGGATCTGGATATCCCGTCCTGGGACTATATCGCGGACTGCATCGACGACGTGGATGCGAAGGTCCTCCTGATCAAAAAGGCGCGAGAAGCCGGCGTGCCCATCCTGTGTTCCATGGGAACGGGGAACAAGCTCGATGCCTCTGCGTTTAAGGTGACCAACATCAAAAAGACCGAACAGGACAGGCTGGCCAAGGTCATGCGGAAACGCCTTCGGGACGAAGGCATTGATGAAGGGGTCACCGTGGTGTATTCGCCGGAACCGCCCGTAACGGACATCCAAAACGGCATCATCCCCAGTATCTCCTATATGCCTGCAACGGCAGGCCTGAGGATAGCGGGGGAGATCATTCAAAACCTTATAAAATAACGCTTGCAAGGAGTGCAGCACCTGTGTATAATATTTGAGGTTGCGCTCCTTTTTGCGTGACAGTATTTTATTTCGCACACCTGAAGGCCTGCATTTCGGTGCCCGCAAGGGTTTTCTGCAGGAACAAACAGGTGGAAGTTTTAACCGGGAGGTAAACAAATGTCAGTAGTTTCTATGAAACAGTTGCTGGAAGCCGGTGTTCATTTCGGACATCAGACCAGAAGATGGAACCCCAAGATGGCTCCGTACATCTTCACTGAAAGAAACGGCATCTACATCATCGACCTGTCCAAGACAGTTCACAAGATGGACGACGCTTATGAATTCGTCAAGAGCGTTGCAGCAGAAGGCAAGCCCGTTCTCTTCGTAGGTACGAAGAAGCAGGCGCAGGCCGCGATCAAGGACGAAGCCGAAAGATGCGGCATGTTCTACGTAAACGAGAGATGGCTGGGCGGCATGCTCACCAACTACAAGACCATCTCCACCAGAATCAAGAGACTGGCCGAGATCAAGGAAATGGAAGCCAACGGCACCTTCGATCTCCTCTCCAAGAAGGAAGTCCAGACCCTGCGCAAGGAAATGGAAAAGCTGGAGAAGTATCTGAACGGCATCAAGGATATGAAGGGTATGCCCGGCGCTATGTTCGTGGTTGACCCCAAGAAGGAAAAAATCGCTGTTAAGGAAGCCAGAGTTCTGGGCATTCCCATCGTCGGTATGTGCGATACCAACTGCGACCCGGACGACGTAGATTACGTTATCCCCGCTAACGACGACGCTATCCGTGCGGTCAAGCTGATCGCCGGCAAGATGGCAGAAGCCGTTATCGAAGGCAAGCAGGGCGAATCCTTCGCAGACGCTCCCGCTGAGGAAGCAGCTCCCGCCGAAGAGACCCCCGCAGAAGCAGAAGAAGCTAAAGTCGAAGAGTAATTAAAGGAGAAATACAATGGCAGCAGTAACAGCAGCACTCGTAAAAGAACTCCGTGAAATGACCGGCGCCGGCATGATGGACTGCAAGAAGGCCCTCGTTGCTACCGAAGGCGATATCGAAAAGGCAGTCGACTATCTGAGAGAGAACGGACTCGCCAAGGCCGCCAAGAAGGCCGGCCGTGTTGCAGCCGAAGGTCTCACCAGAATGGCGTTCGCAGCAGACGGCACCGCAGCCGCCATGGTCGAAGTAAACTCCGAGACCGACTTCGTCGCTAAGAACGAAGAATTCGTCGAATTCGTCGAAAAGCTGGCAGACATTTCTCTGAATGCAGAAAAGGTCTGCGCTGAGTGCCTGAAAGAGATGCCCTACGGCGAAGAAGGCACCGTTGCCGAAGCACTCACCGCCAAGATCGCTAAGATCGGTGAGAACATGAACATCCGCAGAGCCGTTAAGTGCAATACGCCGGGCGTCAAGTACGTCGGTTATGCCCACGGCGGCGGCCGCATCGGCGTCATCATCGGTCTGAAGACCGAGGCTTCCGTGGACGAGATCACCGTCTGCGGCAAGGACGTTGCCATGCAGGCAGCTTCCATGAGACCCCAGTTCGTGGACGAAGCAAGCGTCGATCCCGAATATCTGGCTCATGAAAAGGAAGTCATCCTGGCTCAGGCGATCAACGAGAACAACGAACTGCCCGAAGGCAAGAGAAAGCCCCAGGAGATCATCGAAAAGATGATCGTCGGCCGCGTTAAGAAGTCCCTGAAGGAAGTCTGCCTTCTGGACCAGCCGTTCGTTAAGGATTCCAACATGAACGTCAGAGAGTACGTCGCTTCCTGCGCCAAGGCGCTGGGCAAGGACATCCAGGTCGTGGAAATGGTCCGCTACGAAGTAGGCGAAGGCATCGAAAAGAGACAGGAAAACTTCGCAGAAGAAGTTGCCAAGCAGATGCAGGGCTAATCAGCAAATCTGACCAAACCTCAAACTCCCGGTATTTTTGCCGGGAGTTTTTTCGCCTTTTTGGATAAATTTTACGCTTCTCTGTTCATTTCCCGAAAAATGGTATATAATAGCAGTACAGAAAGATGAGCGCTGCTCATGATCTTAAAGGAAGGAACACAAAATGAACGATAAGGAAAGACTGTTGCAGGCCGCATTCGACATGGCGCTGCAGACAAAAGTAGTCAAAGAGAACCAGACCGATAATGCAGACCCCGATATCAAGGCCGCGATGATCGATTACATCCTCACCGCAGCGGTGGGTCTCAACAGCGACCAGATCACGGAATTCATCGCGGATCAGACCGCCATGGAAGACCGGTATCTGAAGGAATCCTTCGAAGAAGCTGCTGCCGAGATCAAGGACATCGAAGAGATGGGCGAGATCCGCAGCCACATCCAGGACGAGATGGAGCAGTACTTCAGAGAAAGACAGGCCAACATCCGTAAGAGAAGAATCGAGCTCTACATCCAGGATCAGGTCGAATCCAAGAGACAAGAAAATAAATAAATCGAAAACCCTGGACTCCCGGCTGCATGCCGGGAGTTCTTTTATGTTATACTTGTGCCATGGATACGAAACACGAAAAACTCAGAAATCTGCCCAAGGCAGACGTCATCATGGATTTACCTGTCCTGCAGCCGTTTCTCGCGTCTACGGACCGGAAAACGGCCTTAGAAGCGGTGCGGAAGGCGGTAGAGGAGATGCGCAGCGAGCTGCTGTCCGGCGCTGACCCGGACATCTCTGCCGAGACTGCGGCAGCCAGAGCCTGCGAGATCCTAGCGAAGGAGGACAGACCTTCTCTGCGGCCCGTCATCAATGCGACCGGGGTCATCCTGCACACGAATCTGGGCCGTGCCCGGCTCACCCCCCGGGCGGCGCAGCAGGCGGCGAAGATCGCCTGTTCCTATTCGACGCTGGAATACGATCCGGAAAAGGGAGAACGGGGCAGCCGCCACGACCACGTGGGAAAGCTCATCGCGCAGGTGACCGGTGCGGAAGACGCCATGGTGGTCAACAACAACGCGGCGGCCACGCTGCTGTGCCTGGTATCGCTGGCTTATAAAAAGGAAGTCGTCGTCTCCCGGGGCGAGCTGGTGGAGATCGGCGGCAGTTTTCGCGTGCCGGAGATCATGGAGCAGGGCGGCACCGTTTTAAAGGAGATCGGCACCACCAACAAGACGCATTTTGCGGATTATGAGCGGGCCATCGGCCCGGATACGGCGGCGCTCCTGAAGGTCCATCCCAGCAACTACCGGGTGATCGGCTTTACGGAAGACGTTCCTGCGGAAAAACTGGCGGAACTGGCCCACCGCAATGGCCTTCCTCTGATCTACGACCTGGGCAGCGGCCTGCTGCACGACCTCAGCAGTTACGGTCTGGACGAACCTACGGCGCAGAAGGCGCTGGCGGCGGGCGCAGATGTTATCCTGTTCTCCGGCGACAAGCTCCTGGGCGGTCCTCAGGCGGGCATTATCGCGGGCAAAAAAGAGTTCATCGACAGAATGAAGAAGCATCCGCTGGCGCGGGTGGTGCGCGTGGATAAGATGACCCTGGCAGCCCTGGAAGAGACCCTCCGCATCTACCGCGATCCCAAGGAGGCTCTGCGGAAGATCCCGGTGCTGGATATGGTCACGCGGCCTGCGGAAGAACTCCGGGAAGAAGCCCAGGGATTTGCGGCTGGGCTGGCGGCAGAAGGTCTGAAGGCTTCCGTCGGCATCCGGCAGGATGTGGCCAGAGTCGGCGGCGGTTCCGCTCCGATGCTGGACCTTAAGACCTGGTGCGTGTTCGTCCGCCCGGAAGCGATGTCCGTGGACGAGCTGCAGGAGAAGCTGCGGCATTGGGAGATGCCCATCGTTGCCCGGATCTCGGAAGGCGAGCTTCTGCTGGATCTGCGGACCATGACGACAGGCGATCTGGTCGCCGTGCGCATCGCGCTCATTGACATCCTGGGTATAAGAAACTAAAATAAACGAGGCGGTTTTATCCGCCTTTTTCCGGGAGCAGATGGGTGCCGGTGTGCCCCGCGGTCTTCAAAACCGTTGTAGCAGGTTAGGAGCCTGCCTGGTGAGTTCGATTCTCACATGCTCCCGCCATTTTATTTTTTGGAACGCGAAAGATACTATGAGAAATGTAATCGTCGGTACAGCCGGCCATGTGGATCACGGCAAGACCTGCCTTATCAAGGCGCTCACCGGGATCGACGCGGACCGCTTAAAAGAAGAAAAGCAGCGCGGCATCACGATTGAACTGGGCTTTGCGGACATGCAGGCGCCGGACGGCACGGATATCGGCATCATCGACGTGCCGGGTCACGAAAAATTCATCCGCAACATGCTGGCGGGCATCGGCGGCATCGATCTGGTGCTTCTGGTGGTGGCTGCGGACGAAGGCGTAATGCCCCAGACCGTGGAACATCTGGACATCATGCGCCTGCTCAACATCCGCCGCGGCATTCTCGTGATAACGAAAGCCGACATGGCGGATGAAGACTGGATGGACATGGTGGAGTCCGACGTTCGCGATGCCGTTAAGGGAACGTTCCTGGAAAACGCGCCATGCCTTAGGGTGTCGTCCCAGACGGGAGAGGGCATCGAGGAACTGCGGCAGTTGATCTTCTCGGAAGTGGCGCAGGTCGGCGAGAAAAACAACAATCCGGCGCTGCTGCGCATCCCCATGGACCGGGTGTTTACGATCCAGGGGTTCGGGACGGTGGTCACCGGCACCCTGACCCAGGGGATGATCCGCACAGGAGACGAGGTGACGATCTATCCGGAAGGCCTGAACGCCAAGGTCCGGGGTCTGCAGGTGCACGGCAAGTCTGTAGATGCGGCCTATGCGGGCCAGCGGACGGCGGTCAACCTTACCGGGGTCAAAAAAGAAGACATCGCCCGGGGCAATGTGCTGGCGGCGAAGGACAGTCTGCAGCCTTCTTCCATGATCGACGTAAAGCTGCAGGTCCTGGGCGATTCCAAACGGACGATCCTCAGCGGGTCGCGGCTGCATCTGCATTACGGTTCGGCACAGGTACTGTGCAAGGCGGTGCTGCTGGACAAAGATGCGCTTGACCCGGGAGAGAGCGGCTATGCGCAGCTGCGTACGGAAGAGCCGGTCGTCTTAAAGCAAGGCGATCCCTTCGTTGTGCGTTACTATTCCCCGGTGGAGACGGTTGGCGGCGGCATCGTGCTGAATCCCAATGCACCGAAGCATAAGAGGGGAGATGCGGCGGTCGTAAAGGCGCTTTCTGTGCGGGAAAGCGGGGACGACAGCGCGCAGATGGAGCAGATCCTGCGGGACGAGAGCAAGACGTTCCCGGCGGCGGAGAAACTGGCGAAACAGCTGGGCCTGACCGCCGAAGAGGGGCAGCATCAGCTGCAGAGCCTTTCATTGCAGGGGAAAGCGGTGCAGATCGCGGAGGATGTTTACGTACATCAAGATTATGTAACCTATATCAAAGATTCCGTCTTTTCGATCCTGGACACCTATTATGCCAAAAATCCGCTGCTGGCCGCCATGCCCAGAGAGGAACTGCGCAGCAAGCTGGGCGGCGCCGTCAAGGTGACCGACACCAGAAATCTGGACCGGGTGCTGCAGTATCTGGGAGAGACCGGTGTACTGGCCCTAACGCCCTCGACGGCAGGCAAGCAGGGCTATGCCGTGCAATATACGAAGGCCCAGCTGCGGCTGATCGACGAGCTTGTAAAGCTGTATAAGCAGGCAAGCTGTGAGAGCCCAGATCCCGATGAGGCTTTTGCCGGCCGCAAGGACAAAGAAGACTGCAAGCGCCTCGTTGCGGCGCTGTGCGCCGATGGCCGGCTCACCCGCGTAAGCGGCAAATTCTGCCTCGATTCCGAATTCCTGAAGCAGACCATCGCCTGGATCCGGGAAAAGATCCAAAAAGAAGGTTCCATTACGCTGGCGGAACTGCGCGACCACCTAAACACTTCCCGCAAATATGCCCTCATGATCCTCGAGTATTGCGACAATGCGAAGATCACCAGGCTGCAGGAGGACAGGAGAGTGTTCTATTAGAATTATTTATAAATTTATAAGCCGCTTTGCATTGTCCGATAAATCGGAAGATGATAAAATGAATTGAAAGCAGAACATTCGGTTGATGATTGCGGGAGAGCGCGAAGAGCGCACCGAAGGCGTAAGTTCTCTGTCCCCGGCCAGGGCGGAGAGCGATTATCTCAGGTAACAGGACCGCAATCGGACGAAACTCTGGAGAGCGTAAGCACCGAAGGGGCAATTTCCGGACACAATTTCCAAAGCAGATTTGTGGAAAGAAACTCTCAGGTTAGTGTACAGAGCAGGAAGGCAGTTTGTTTTCCTGTTCTTTTTGTTTTGCCGAAAGGACACTGCCTTGATCATTCTTACGAACAACCCGGATGTAATGAAAGCGATGACGGACTGCGATGTCCGCTTTATCGACGGAACCTACCGGGACGTTCTCATCAAGGCGAGGGATCTGGTGCACCAGGGTCACCGGCTGTTCTCCCATCCGCTGATGGGTAGCTTAAAGCCCAACGAGACCCCGTACCGCACCATCGCCCTCAGCGATTCTGCGGGTCCCCTGGATACGGACAGCCTGCTGCTGATCGAAAACGCAATCGAAACCTTCGATAAGTTTGCAAAGGTCGTTCGCCCGGACCGGGGCATCAACACCCCGCAGGAGATGCTGGCGGATTTCCGGCTCATCGACTTAAGTCTCATACAGAGTATGGAGGTAAATGAATGAAATTAGAATTGGGTATCATCAAGATCTCGGATATTCAGTTCGCTGCCGAAAGCAAAGTGGAAGGTTCGACTTTGTATGTCAACAAGGACGAACTGAAGGCCCTCATCCTGGAGGACGAGACCTTTGTGAGCTGCGAACTGGACATCGCGAGACCCGGTGAATCCGTGCGCATCGCTCCGGTGAAGGACGTCATCGAACCCCGGGTCAAGGTATCCGGCGAAGGCGGCGTCTTCCCCGGCTGGATGGCGAAGGTGAAGACCGTCGGAAGCGGCCGCACCAACGTTCTGAAGGGCGCTGCCGTGGTCACCACCGGTAAGATCGTCGGATTCCAGGAAGGGATCATCGACATGTGCGGAGAGGGCGCCAAATATACGCCGTTCTCCCAGCTCAACAACCTGGTGCTGTGCCTGGAGCCCGTAGAGGGCACCCTGCAGCACGCCTACGAGAAGGCTGTCCGCCTGGCCGGGCTGAAGACCGCCACCTACCTGGGCAAGCTGGCGAAGGACATCGAAGCGGAGGAGATCCGCACCTACGAGACCCCGAGCATCACGGAAGGCATCAAACTCTATCCGGATCTGCCCAGAGTAGGCTACGTCCTGATGCTGCAGTCCCAGGGCCTGCTGCACGACACCTACGTCTACGGCGTGGACGCCAAGCAGTCCCTCACCACGATGATCTATCCGACCGAGACCATGGACGGTGCCATCATCAGCGGCAACTGCGTATCCGCCTGCGACAAGAACACCACGTATCATCACCTGAACAACCCCGTCATCGAAGATCTGTACGCCCGCCACGGCAAGGATCTCAACTTTGTAGGGGTCATCATCACGAACGAGAACGTCTACCTGGCCGATAAGGAGAGATCCTCCGACTGGTCCGCAAAACTCTGCGAATACCTGGGCCTGGACGGCGTCATCATCTCCCAGGAAGGCTTCGGCAACCCCGATACCGACCTCATCATGAACTGTAAGAAGATCGAAGCCAAGGGCGTCAAGACCGTCATCATCACCGACGAATACGCGGGTCAGGACGGCGCTTCCCAGTCTCTGGCGGACGCCGACATCGCGGCCAACGCCTGCGTCACCGGCGGCAACGCCAACACCGTCATCCATCTGCCGAAGATGGATAAGGTGATCGGCCACATCGAATATGTGGACAAGATCGCCGGCGGCTGGAGCGGTTCTCTGCAGGAAGACGGTTCCATCGTCGCGGAGCTCCAGGTGATCACCGGAGCCACCAACGAGATGGGCTTCAACAAGTTCAGCGCAAGATAGAAAGGAGGAGGCAGCATGATAAAAGTAGTACACTATATCAACCAGTTCTACGCCGGCAAGGGCGGAGAAGAGATGGCGAACCTTCCTCCCGAGAAGGTAAAGGGCTTCGTGGGCCCGGGCATGGCGTTCAACGCCGCGTTCAAGGGTGAAGCCGAGATCGTCGCCACGGTCTACTGCGGCGACAGCTATTTCAACGAAAACAAAGAGGCGGTCGACACCGTCATCGCCATGATCAAAGAAGAACAGCCCGACATCGTCATCTGCGGCCCCGCGTTCAACGCAGGCCGTTACGGCGTCGCCTGCGGCACCGTCGCCAGCGAAGTGAAGGCGCAGCTGGGCATCCCCACGCTCACCGGCATGTACGACGAAAACCCGGGCGTGGACATGTTCAAGTCCAAGACCATCATCATGAAGACCAAGGACAACGCGGCCGGCATGAGAAAGGCCGTCGCTGCAATGGCTCCGGTGGCTTTGAAGATGGCGAAGGGAGAAGAACTGGGAAGCGCAGCGGCGGAAGGGTATTTCCCCACCGGCATCCGCAAGGGCCTGTTCGAAGAGAAGCGCGGTTCCGCAAGAGCCGTGGATATGCTCCTTAAGAAGCTCAAGGGCGAGGAATTCGAGACCGAATATCCCATGCCCCAGTTCGATAGAGTGGCCCCGAATCCGGCGGTCGTCGACCTGGCCCACGCTAAGGTCGCGCTGGTCACCTCCGGTGGCATCGTGCCCAAGGGCAACCCCGACCACATCGAATCTTCCTCTGCATCCCACTACGGCAAGTACGACATCGACGGCGTGGAAGTCCTGACGGACAAGACCTACGAGACCGCTCACGGCGGCTATGACCCGGTCTATGCCAACGCTGACCCGAACAGAGTCCTGCCCGTAGACGTCATGAGAGAGTTCGAAAAGGAAGGGCGCATCGGCGAACTTTCCCATTACTATTACGCAACGGTAGGAAACGGCACCGCCGTGGCATCCGCCAAGAAATTCGCGGATACCTTCAGCAAGGAGCTGATCGCGGACGGCGTGCAGGCTGTTATCCTCACCTCCACCTGAGGAACCTGTACACGTTGCGGTGCAACAATGGTCAAAGAAATCGAAAGAGCCGGCATCCCCGTCGTACATATGTGCACGGTCGTGCCCATCTCTCTCACCGTCGGTGCGAACCGTATCGTTCCGACGGTCGCGATCCCGCATCCGCTGGGCAACCCCGCTCTGTCTCACGAAGAGGAGCACGACCTTCGTAAAAAGCTGGTCGGCAGAGCGCTCAAGGCTCTGGAGACCCCGGTGGACGGACAGACAGTATTTGAGGAGTAATCTATGGCAAAACAGTACGACATCGTGATCATCGGCGCAGGCCCCGCAGGGCTTGCCGCAGGACTTTACGCAGGCAGAGCCCGCATGTCCACCCTCATCATCGAAAAGGAAAAGGACGGCGGACAGATTGTCCAGACTGCGGAGATCGAAAACTATCCCGGCGGTCTGCTGGAGGATTCCGGTCCGTCTCTCGTAGCCCGTTTTTCCGCCCAGGCGGAGAAGTTCGGCTGCGAAAAGGTGCTGGATACCGTCAGGGAAGTGGAGCTGGACGGTCCCGTTAAAAAGATCGTCTGTAACAAGGAGACCTACGAAGCGAAGGCCGTCATCATCGCATCCGGCGCTTCTCCTTCCCATATCGGATGCCCCGGCGAAGCGGACTTTACTGGCAAGGGCGTGTCCTACTGCGCCACCTGCGACGCTGCGTTCTTCGAAGATTTCGAAGTCTACGTGGTGGGCGGCGGCGATGCTGCGGTGGAAGAAGCGATGTACTTGACAAAATTCGCAAGAAAGGTCACTATCATCCATAGAAGAGACGAACTGCGTGCCGCCAAGTCCATCCAGGAGAAAGCGTTTAAGAACGACAAACTGGAGTTCATGTGGAACAGCGTCATCAAGGAGATCCGGGGCGAAGGCCTGGTGAATTCCATGATCGTGGAAAATACCAAGACCGGCGAACAGACCGAGATCGTCGCGGACGAGGAAGACGGCATCTTCGGCATCTTCGTGTTCATCGGCTTTAAGCCGGCTACCGCCGTTTTCGAGGGCAAGGTGAACATGGAGAAGGGCTACATCGTTACGGACCAGGAGATGCGCACGAACGTGCCCGGCGTTTACGCTGCAGGCGACTGCAGAGTCAAGGATCTCCGTCAGGTCATCACGGCTGCTTCCGACGGCGCCATCGCCGCCTGGCAGGCAGCAAGATATGTGGATGAATTAGCGTAGGAGGAAATTATGCTGGAAGTAGATAAGACTACATTCGAAGAAGAAGTGCTGAAGGCGGAAGGCTACGTGCTCGTAGACTTCTACGGAGACGGCTGCGTGCCCTGCGCCGCGCTGATGCCCCACGTACACGCTCTGGCGGATGAATACGGCGATAAGATGAAGTTCTGCTCCATCAACACCTCGAAGGCCCGCCGCCTCGCCATCGGCCAGAAAGTCCTGGGTCTGCCCACCATTACCATCTATAAGGACGGCGAAAAGGTGGAAGAACTCGTCAAGGACGACGCCACCGCGGAAAACGTTGCCGCGATGGTACAGAAATATATCTAGGATTTGCACAGGGCGGTCGCCCTTGTAAATAGTAACCTGTAACGAATCGAAAAGGAGGAATGTAGCATGGCAATCTTACAAGATAAGAAGGTCATCATCATCGGAGACCGCGATGGCATTCCGGGTCCTGCGATCGCCGCTTGCGCAGAATCTGCCGGAGCAGAAGTCGTCTTCGCTTCGACAGAGTGCTTCGTCTGAACGGCCGCAGGTGCCATGGATCTGGAAAATCAGAAGAGAGTCAAGGAATTTGCGGAACAGTACGGCGCAGACAACGTCGTCGTTCTCTTAGGCGCAGCCGAAGGAGAAGCGGCAGGTCTGGCAGCAGAGACCGTAACGCTTGGCGATCCCACGTATGCAGGTCCGTTGGCGGGAGTCTCGTTGGGACTCACTTGTTATCACGTATGTGAACCCGAAGTCAAAGCTGAATTCGATCCGGACGTCTATGACGAACAGATCTCGATGATGGAGATGGTACTCGATGTGGATGATATCTGCAGCGAGATGAACGCCATCAGAGACCAGCTTTAACCGATCCGGTTAACAGGCAGGCTAGCGGCGGGCGAGGCATCAGCCCACCCGCCGCTGTTGTTTTTTGAAAGGAACTGTATTATGAGCTACAGTGTGATCAAAGGAGCAGGCTATGTGCTGGTACACGTACCGGGCATGGTGATGCATCATGGAACGACCCAGACGACGGAAAAGGTCGTCAATCCCGGCTCCGACTATCTGAAAGAACTTCCGTCTCACATGCGGTCCTATGAGGACTGCGTAGCCTATCCGCCTAACCAGACCTATATCGGCAATCTGCCGATCGCAGAACTGGCATCCATTCCCGAACCCTGGGCGGACAAGAAGGTCGAAAAGCCGGCGCGGTTCGGCAAATTCGGCGAGATCATGCCCGAAGACGAGTTTATCCTGCTGATGCAGGCCTGCGACGTCTTCGATCTCGTGCGGCTGGATAAGGAATTCGTCGCGAAGACCCTGCCGAAGCTGCAGGCGCATCCCCTGATGAAGCCCTCCATTCTGGAACTCATCAAGGAAGGGGACGACGCAGCAGAGATCGCCAGAGTCATCGAAGAGGAACACGCGGAATCCCTCATCTTCGAGGATAAGGCCGTGGGTTACGTAAAGCGCGCCCACGACGTGGACGTTAATCTTTCTGCCCACGTCATGTTCGAAAATCTCGTTTCCAAGGCTTCCGAAGTCCTGTCCGTTCTGCACCTGCTGCACAACGCAGGCATCGATGCGGCAGACGTGGATTACATGATCGACTGCAGCGAAGAAGCTTGCGGCGACATGAACCAGCGGGGCGGCGGCAACTTCGCGAAGGCAGCTGCGGAGATCGCAGGGCTTTCCAATGCCACCGGATCCGATACCAGAGGCTTCTGCGCGGGTCCCGCGCACGCCATCGTGGAAGCGGCATCCCTCGTAAAGGCCGGCACGTTTAAGAACGTCGTCGTGGCCGGCGGCGGATGCACGGCCAAGCTGGGCATGAACGGCAAAGACCATGTCAAGAAGGGTCTTCCCATCCTGGAGGACTGCCTGGGCGGGTTCGCCGTGCTCATCTCGGAGAACGACGGCAAGAGCCCCGAGATCAACACGGATATCGTGGGACGCCACAGAGTGGACACCGGTTCCGCACCGCAGGCTGTTATCGGATCTCTCGTAACGGATCCGCTGGCAGAAGCAGGCATGACCATCCTGGACGTAGATAAATACTCTCCCGAGATGCAGAATCCGGACATCACCAAGCCCGCAGGGGCAGGGGACGTGCCCGAATCCAATTACAAGATGATCGGCGCTCTGGGCGTAAAACTCGGCCAGATGGAGCGCAAGGACCTGCCCAATTTCGTCAAGGAGCACGGTCTGAAGGGCTATGCACCTACCCAGGGTCACATTCCCTCCGGCGTGCCTTACCTGGGCTATGCCAGAGAGAGCATCATGGCAGGCGAGACCAAAAACGCCATGATCATCGGCAAGGGATCGCTGTTCCTGGGCCGCATGACCAATCTGTTCGACGGCATTTCCTTCCTGGTGCAGGCCAATACGAAGAAGAACGAGCAGAAGGCGGCAGCCAGCACGAAGGTACCTGTTATCGGCATCGCGGCGGCCGGTTACGAGCTTGACCCGCAGAACCTGGCAGACGCTGTGGAATTCGCGGCGAACAAGGGCTGCAAGGCCATCGTGATCGATGGCGAAGACTGCCACGCCAAGATGGAAGCCATGCTGAAGTCCGGCGAGATCGACGGCGCCGTTACGTCCCACTATCCATTCCCCATCGGCGTTTCCACCGTTGGACGGGTCATTACCCCGGCCCTGGGCAAGGAGATGTTTATCGCCTGCACGACCGGCACCAGCTCCACGGACAGAGCGGAGGCCATGGTAAAGAATGCGATCTACGGCATTATCGCGGCAAAGGCCTGCGGCATCGAAGAGCCGACGGTCGGCATCCTGAACGCAGACGATGCGAGACGGTGCGAAAGAGCGCTGCTCAAGCTCAAGGAGAACGGCTATCCCATCAACTTTGCGGAATCCTGCCGTGCGGACGGCGGCCACATGATGCGCGGAAACGACGTGCTGCGCGGAACGCCCGACGTGATGGCCTGCGACCCGCTCACCGGCAACCTGATGATGAAGATGTTCTCTTCCTTCAATACCGGCGGCAACTTCGAGGCCAGCGGCTACGGCTACGGCCCCGGCATCGGCGGCAACTACGGCAAGCTCATCCTGATCATCTCCAGAGCGTCCGGCGCGCCTGTCATTGCCAATGCGGTGCAGTACGCAAGCCAGCTGGTCCAGGCCGGATGGCTCAAGATCTCCGGCGACGAGCTGAGAAAGGCCCAGCAGGCCGGACTCAACGACGTGATCGAAGAGATGAGGTCCGAAGGCAAGAACGCCTTCATGAAGCCTGCCGCCAAGGTGAAGGCTCCGGCGAAGGAGACCGTCACCGTGGACATCCACGGCGTGGAAGTCACCGACATCGATGCTGCCGTGGAATCTCTGTGGGAACAGGGCATCTACGCCGAATCCGGCATGGGCTGCACCGGTCCTGTCGTGATGGTGAACGAGGCCAAGGCGGAAAAAGCTTCCGCGATCTTGAAAGAAAAAGGCTTTATCGCCTAGCTCTTTTGTGCTAATATAGAACAGTAACAGGGGTGCTGGACCTTTCCTGTCCGGCTGAGATTATACTCTTATACCTGATCCGGGTAATGCCGGCGTAGGGAGCATACTCTGACTTGTATTTTTGCTGCACCCCTTACCCCAGGGGTGCGGCTTTTTTATCGAAAGGACTGAACGATCATGAACAACACGACAAGCAACACGAGAACGCTGGCGGAATGCGCCGTTCTCATCGCACTGGGGACCATCCTGGCACAGCTGAAGGTCTACGAGCTGCCCAACGGCGGCAGCATTACGGCGGCTTCCATGGTGCCGTTTATCCTGGTCTCTCTGCGTCATGGTCCCCGCTGGGGTCTTCTGACCGGCTTCGCCAACAGCCTGCTGCAGATGCTGCTGGGCGGCCTGTGGCCGACGCCTGCCGGAACAGCCGGCGCCATGGCGCTGGAAGTCATCCTGGACTACCTGATGCCCTTTACGGTGCTGGGCCTTGCCTATATCTTTGCCAAGCCCTTCGGGGAAAGCAGAAAGCTGCAGGGCATTATCTGCGGAACGATCGTCGTCTGCTGCCTGCGTTTCCTGGCTCACTTCCTCAGCGGCATCATCGTCTGGGGTTCCATTGCACAGGACGGCATCGGCGCCGTTACCTATTCTCTGACCTACAACGGCAGTTACATGCTCGTGGAGACCATCATCTCCGTCGTCGTCATCGCGCTGTTGTACAAGAGCGCACCGAAACTCTTCAAGGCCATGTAAATTTGGCAGGTAACGTTTCATAATCCTATTACTTCCTCCCAAACGTGGTATAATCGTGTTGGGAGGAAGTTTTTTCATGGATTGGAACATCGCCATCGTCGACGATCTGCAGATGGACAGAGACCGCCTGGAAAAAGATGTGGCCAAGTGGTTCTCCCACCAGTCTCTCGACGCACAGATCCGAGTATATGAAAGCGGTACAGCCATGCTGGGCGAATTCGAGCCGGGCTTCTTCCGTATTGCTTTTCTGGACATCCGCATGGACGACATGACGGGCATCCAGCTGGCGGAAAAGCTCCGTCAGAAAGACGCAGCGCTCCTCATCTGTTTCCTCACGACCTCCCGGGAATACGCGTTCGACGCATTTCCCATCCATCCCTTCGATTATCTCATCAAGCCCTATAAAGAGGAGCAGCTCAACCACGTTCTTTCCGAGGCGCATCGGGTGCTGTCCGGCAGTGAGCCGGAGATCACGGTGCGGATCGCAAGAGGCGAATTTCAGGTCACGTTCGGACAGATCGTTTCCGTGGTCTCCCAGGGTCACACCGTAAGCTTCCACCTGATCGACGGCAGTACCGTAAAAGGCACCATGACCTTCGGTGAAACGGAGAAACTCCTGACGGCAGACGAACGGTTTCTGCTCTGCAACCGGGGGATCCTCATCAATATGGATCATGTAAAGAATCTGGACGGAGAAACGTTCCTGATGGACGATTACAGCAATTATCCGCTGCGAACAAAAGGCCGTATGGATCTGATCAAAAAATTCTCTCAATATCAGATCACCAGGATGAGGAGGGGAAGATGAACCAGGAACTGATGCTCCGGCATGCGCTGGAGATGGCGATCATGCTGCCTGCCGCCTTCATGGCTTTTCTTCCTGTAAGACGCCATCTTAAACTTGGTTTTCTTCGAACGTTTTTGGCGACCGGCATACTACTGATCCTTCTGATCTCCCTTGGCGCGGCTGCCTGCGTTCAATTTCAAGTAGGCACGTCTTTTGTTCTTCTGCCTCTCTTGCTGTTATGCATGGAGATATTTCTCCTTCAGGTGGATCTGAGCTCAGCGAAAAAACTGTTTTGTTTCCTGAACGCTGCCATGCTGTGCGAATTTTCTACGTTATACTCCGTCTTTCTTACCGCTCCTTTGGAACATGACGACGGACCTTTTAGTATACGGTCCGGACTGATCTGTCTGGGAATGGCTTTGCTGCTTATCGTATTCTTCTATAAAACATTGAACGTTAAGATCCCATATCTGCTGCACGAAGACAGGCTGAACCGAAGCTGGGGCATCCTTTCCCTCGTGTTGTTTGCAGTCTGTATCGTTTTGTATTTTATCAATCCGGAACAGATCAGCCTCTTGCACGACGAACGCATCCGTATGATCGGTCTGGTGTCTTTGGCGATGTATCCGGTGGCGATCTTCGCGCTGTATCATCTGTATTGGTGGACATCTGTGCGATTGAATGAGACAGCGGAACTGAAGCAGGAAAACACCGTACTCAGCATGGAACAGAAGCGTTACGAGGAACTGCGCCTTTACATGGATGAGACCCGTACGCTGCGGCACGATTTCCGGCAGCATATGCGGGTCATCACGGAACTGGCGGCGGAGGAGGAATACGATAAACTGAAGGCCTATGTCAATCAGTTCTCCGACATCGTAAAGAAAGGGTATTCTCCATTCTGCGCAAATATGGCGGTGGATGCCGTCGCTTCCCATTATTCAACACTGGCGGAAAGCCAAAACATAAAGATCGAATGGAATCTGCGACTTCCGAGAGAGCTGCCGCTTCCGGAGATGGATTTCTGTGCCATGCTCGGTAATCTGCTCGAGAATGCGCTGAATGCGACGGCGAAGGTGGCGGAAGAAAGACGGCGCATCGACGTCGTCTGCAGCATGATAACCGATACGATGCTCGGCCTTTCTGTGGACAATCCGTATACCGGCAAGATCCGCTTCAACAAAGACCGGCTCCCTGTCTCCCGGGAACCCGGACACGGCATCGGTATGCCATCCATCGCTTCTACCGTGCAGCGGTACAACGGCACTTTGGATATAAAGACGAAAGACGGGATCTTTTCCGTCAGCATCATGTTATATCTGACAAACAAAGAACACGAAAAGGAAGGGGAAATCTCATGAACGAACGGATGAAACAGGACAGAGAAAATCAACTGCAGATCCTGAAAAAGGTCGAAGCGGAAGCTGAGCGCTTCTTCGAACAGCGGAATACCGGCAAGGCACTGCCGTTCTGGGACAGAAAGCCTCTGAGAAGCATCGGCGAACAGGGAATGGGTGCGGAAGCTGCCATGGATCTGTTCGTAAAAGATTACGGCGAAGGACTGGCGCTCAACAGCGGTTCCCGGTTCTTCGGATACGTCATCGGCGGCGTGACCCCGGCAGCCCTGGCGGGCGACTGGCTCACGTCTCTATACGATCAGAACGCCTTCGGCGAGATGGACTGCATGGACCGCCAGATCGAAGACGAAGCCATCGAAGGGTTAAAGGATCTGCTGGGTCTTCGCGCTGATTTTACCGGTTCGTTCACCTCCGGTGCCACCATGGCGACGACCAATGCGCTGGCCTGCGCCAGAGAATGGGCTGCCATGAAGCAGGGAAAGAACCCCAATGACGGCATTTACGGTCTGGAAAGACCCATTGTACTGTCCGCTTTCGCGCATGCATCGATCTATAAAGGACTGTCGCTGCTGGGCCTGGGCAGAAACTCCATCATCGAATACGGCAAACTGCCGAACAGAGACCGCGGCGACGTGGCCAAGCTGGAAGAGCAGCTGAAACTGGCAGGCGATAAGCCAGTGATCGTCATCGCCAACATGGGAACCGCCAACAGCGGCGACATGGACGACCTGCGGGCGATCGCGGATCTGAAGAAGAAATATGGCTTCTGGCTCCACGTGGACGGCGCGGTCGGCTCCATGGCCATGGCTTCTCCGAAGTACAGGGGACTGTTCGACGGCGCGGAAGAAGTGGACAGCTTTACGATCGACGGCCATAAATGGGTCAACATGAACTACGACTGCGCCATCACCATGATCCGCAAGGAGCATAGAGAACTGCAGTACCGCACCTACGCCCAGAGCACGGACGTGCAGGACCACTGGACGGAGAACACTGCCATCGAACATCTCGGCAACGAAGGCAGCCGCCGCTTCCGCGCGCTGGCCGTCTGGATGAACCTGATGGCCTACGGAAAAGAAGGCTTCCGCGAGATGGTGGAAAGAGATTGCGAACTAGCGCAAAAATTTGCGAAACTGTTGTCCGAAAGCGGCGTATATAAGATTCATGAACCCGTTATGATCAACGGCTTCGCCTTTACGCTCAACAAGGAGAACGTAACGGACGAGGAGATCCACGCGCTGGAGAGAGCGATCCGCGCCGAAGGTACGACTTACCTCAATCCGTCCGGCGTCTGCGGTGTGCCTCATCTGCGCTGCAGCCTGTCTAACTGGTCCATCGAAGAGTCGGATGTAGAAAAAGTCGCTGCTGCGGTTATCGCCGTGGGGAAGGAGTTTCTGTAATGGAAAAGAGACCTTTCGTTACGAAAGAACAGATCGAAGAGATCGTAAAAACGTATCCGACGCCTTTTCATCTCTACGATGAAAAGGGGCTGCGGGAGAACTGCGAACGGATTAAAAGGGCGTTTGCCTGGAATCCGGGGTATCGGGAGTTCTTCGCGGTCAAGGCATGCCCGAATCCATCCATCATGGCTATTCTGAAAGACTACGGCTTCGGCTGTGACTGCGCGTCCCGGGCGGAACTGTCCTTTGCGAAGGCCATGGATCTGCCGGGGGAAAAGATCATGTTTACGTCGAACGTGACTCCGGCATCGGAATTTCAATATGCCGCGAAGATCGGTGCGATCATCAATTTCGACGACATCTCCCACATCGATTTCTGCGAAAAGGCGATCGGCAAACTGCCGGAGACGGTCTCCGTGCGGTATAACCCCGGCGGCAGCTTTACGATCAACACGGCGATCATGGACAATCCCGGCGAGGCAAAGTATGGGTTTACGACAGAGCAGATGTTCGAAGGAATGCGTCTGCTGAAGGAAAAGGGCGTTAAGCACTGCGGCATCCATGCTTTTTTGGCGAGTAACACCGTTACGAACGATTACTATCCGACGCTGGCAGGCGAGCTGTTCGAACTTGCCGTAAAACTGCGGGATGAGACCGGCATGGACATTCCTTTCGTCAATCTGTCTGGCGGGGTAGGCATCGCCTACCGGCCCGACCAGACGCCGAACGATATCGAGATCATCGGCGCAAAGGTCCACGAAGTCTACGACAGGATCTTCGGTCCGGCCGGCATGACGAACGTGGCCATCTACACCGAGATGGGCCGCTTTGTTACGGGTCCCTACGACCTGCTGATCGGTCAGGTGCTGCACATCAAACACACCCATAAGGAATTCGTAGGACTGGATGCGTGCTGCGTAGACCTGATGCGGCCTGCCATGTATGGTGCATATCACCACGTGACAGTTCTGGGCAAGGAAGACGAACCCTGCGACCACAAGTACGACATTACCGGTTCTCTGTGCGAATCCAACGACCGGTTCGCCATCGACCGGATGCTGCCTGAGATCGAAGTGGGGGACTATATCGCCATCCACGACGCGGGCGCCCACGGCCATTCCATGGGAAGCAATTATAACGGCAAGCTGCGCCACGCGGAGCTGCTGCTGAAGGAAGACGGCAGCGTCGTGCAGATCCGCAGGGCGGAGACCCTGGCGGATTACTTCAAGACGCTGGATGACACGGAGTTTTATAAGAAACTGGACTTAGAATAGACATTTACGGATCCCTGAGCCGAACCCTGAGCCGGACCCTGAGCTTGTCGAAGGGTGTCGAAGGGTGTCCAAGAGTGTCGAAGAGCACGAAGGGTCCAATAGGAGTTAATATGACCGGATTTATCGGACTGGGCATCATGGGAAAGCCCATGGCAAAACGTTTATTGGCGGCGCTGGGCGAACTGGCGGTCTACGACCTGCAGGAAGGCCCCGTAAAGGAACTGACGGATCTGGGCGCAGTCTATAAAACGCCTGCGGAGATGGCAAAGGACTGCGAAGCGGTCCACTGCATCCTGCCGACGGAGCAGATCGTGCAGGAGGTGCTGTTCGGCAAAAGAGGCGTGCTGGAAAACGCGGGCGCGCTGCGCTATGTCTGCGATCATTCCTCGGTGACCCCGGGAGAATCCAGAGACTGCGCGGAAAAGCTTGCGTCGAAGGGCATCGGCTTTGTGGATTGCCCCGTATCCGGCGGCGAACCGAAGGCCATCGACGGAACGCTTGCCTTTATGGCAGGCGGCAGCCAGGCGGATTTCGATGCGTTAAAGCCGCATTTTCTGGCCATGGGAAGCTCTGCGATCCTGGTGGGAGACGTAGGTTCCGGCAGCATCGCCAAACTGGTGAACCAGGTGATCGTCAATCTGAACATCGCAGCGGTCTCCGAAGCCTTCGTTCTCTGCGAAAAGGCGGGGGCGGACCCCAGAAAGGTCTACGACGCCATCCGCGGCGGCCTTGCCGGCAGCACGGTGCTGGACGCCAAGATCCCCAAGATCCTGGCCGGCGATTTTGCGCCTGGCGGCACCATTAAGGTAAACCGTAAAGACATAAATAACGTTCTGTCTACTGCTCATGCCTGCGAGTGTCCCATGCCTCTAAGTTCCCAGCTCTTTGAGATCATGCAGTATCTTTCGGCTCACGGCCATCTGATGGACGATCATGGCGGCATCGTGCAGTACTTCGAAGATCTGGCGGGCGTGCAGGTGAGGGAACACTGATGGACATCGACAGACTCTTACAGGAACAGTACGCAAAATTTGACCGCAAGATCGTCGTGCTCGACGACGACCCAACGGGCAGCCAGACCGTTCACGACATCCACGTCTATACGGATTGGACACAGGAGACCCTGGACGAGGCGTTTGGCTCGGACGAAAAGCTCTTTTACATTCTTACGAACTCCCGCAGTTTTACGGCGGAACAGACAAAGAAGGTCCATCAGGATATCGCAGCGGCCATCCGGAATGCTTTTGCAAAGACCGGCAAAGACTACCTGGTGATCTCCCGCAGCGATTCCACGCTCAGAGGCCATTTTCCGCTGGAAACAGAGGTGTTAAGGGCTTCTCTGGGTAAAGATATCGACGGGGAAGTTTTATGCCCCTTTTTCCCCGAAGGAGGCCGCTATACGATCGGCGACATCCACTACGTAAAGCAGGGCGATACGCTTGTCCCGGCCGCAGAGACGGAGTTTGCGAAGGACGCCACCTTCGGCTACACCAAGTCCGATCTGAAGGAGTACGTGGAGGAGAAGACGGGCGGTGCCTATAAAGCTGCCGATGTCGTAAGCATCGGCCTGGACGAGCTTCGCGCGCAGGACGTGGACAGCATTGTGGAGAAGCTGATGTCCGTACACGGTTTCGGCAAGATCGTCGTAAATTCTGAAGACTATGACGATCTGAAAGTCTTCTGCTATGCGCTGTATCTGGCCATGGGCGAAGGCCGGCAGTTCATCATCCGCAGCGCGGCAGGCATCGTCAAAACGCTGGGATGCATCGATACCAAGCCTTATCTGACCCGGGACGACCTGGTGACGGACGCCAGAGAGAAGGGCGGACTCATCCTGATCGGGTCACACATGAAGAAGACCACAGCCCAGCTGGAAGCGCTCAAACAGATCCCCGGCATCGACTTTATCGAATTCGATTCGGATCTGGTGCTCCGGCCCGAGGCTTTTGAACAGGAAAAGAAACGGGTACAGGCGAAGATCGATAGCGACATCGAGCAAGGCACGACGGTCTGCGTATACACAAAGCGTAAGGTCCTCCTGCTGGAGAACGACACGAAAGAGGCGGCACTGCTGCGTTCCGTCGCCATATCGGACGCGGTGCAGAGCTTCGCTGCCAATCTGAAGACGAAGCCGGCGTTCATTATCGCAAAAGGCGGCATCACCAGCAGCGACGTGGGCGTAAAGGCGCTCCGGGTAAAGAAGGCACTGGTCGCGGGTCAGGCGGCCGCCGGCATCCCGGTCTGGAAAACGGGGCCGGAGAGCAAGTTCCCGGGCCTGGCGTACGTCATCTTCCCCGGCAATGTGGGAACGGAGACGACGCTGAAAGAGATCGTGGAAGAACTAATCTGAACGGTCCCTGAGCCTGTCGAAGGGACATAGAAAGATTATATATTTCGCTTCGACAAGCTCAGCGAACGTGCATAAAAGAACGGATCCCCAAGGAGAAAAGGGGATCCGCTCTTTTTATGATGACGTCTATTGGTTTATCTGATTTATTCGTCCAGGCTGCGCAGGTAGGACGTCCTGTACTGGGAGGGCGTCTGCCCGGTGACCTTGCGGAACACCTGGGTAAAGTGGGAGGCGGAAACATATCCGACTTCCGAAGCGATGTAAGCGATGGACAGTTCCGGCCGCTGCAGCAGCTCCTTCGCTTTTTCGCAGCGGGTGAGATTGTGGAACTCCAGCAGGGTGTAGCCCTTGACCTCCTTGAAGGTCCGCAGCAGATAGGACTTGTCTACGAACAGCTCCTTCGCCATGTTCTCCAGCGAAAACTTCTCTCTGTAATTCTCCAGCACCATGCGCTCTGCGGCATTTGCGAGCTCGATGCGGGCGCCGGCCCAGCTTTCCTTATCCGGTCTGCATTTGCTGCAGGGGGTATAGCCTTTGTCCAGGGCATCCTGAAGCGTATCGAAGAGGATGATGCGTTCCGGCCGGAGCGCTGCCTTTTTGCAGGACGGGCGGCAGACCTTTTTGCTTCTCTTGAGGGCGTAGTAGAATTGCCCGTCATACGTCTTGTCGTGATTCTTGATCGCCAGCCATTGTTCTTTGGTCACGGAATATGCCTTTCTGTTTCAGAAGAGGGTTAGCGAATGCTAATCCCTGGGTCAAAAATAAAGTTAGCGCGAACTAACTGTATTTATGATAAATCTAATTCAACAAAATGTCCATAAAAATACGAAAAGAATAAAGATAGTCAATATCAGGATAAATATTGCGGGTTAGCAGCAGGCAACTGAACACAAAACGTATATAGACTGGACTACAATATCCATGGTTAGCAACGGCAAACCTCGGATATTTTTAGTATAGAAAAAAGGAGAACTGTTTTATGACGTTATTGGATGCGGAAGTCGGTAAAACTTACGTGATCAAAGAGATCAATACCAACGACGATGATATGAATTCGTTCCTCTTCCGTCTTGGATGCTACAGCGGAGAACCGATCACGGTGGTATCCAAGAAAAAGAAGAGCTGCGTGGTGGTCATCAAGGACGGCCGCTACAGCCTGGATCAGCTTCTGTCGGAAGCCGTCATCATTTAGTCAATTATTTTCTGAACATATATACAAGGAGGAATTTCTATGAGAATTGCTTTTGCCGGCAACCCGAACAGCGGCAAAACCACGATCTATAATGCCGTAACAGGCAGAAGCGAGAAAGTGGGCAACTGGGGCGGCGTAACGGTCGGACGCAAGGAATACCCGATCAAGAACGAGTTCACGAAAGGGGTAGAGGCCATCGCCGTCGACCTGCCCGGTGCCTATTCCATGTCGCCGTTTACCCCGGAGGAAGGCATCACCAGTGATTATGTCCGTGAAGAACATCCCGATGCGATCATCAATATCGTGGACGCGACGAACTTAAGCCGCAGCTTGTTCTTCACCACACAGCTGCTGGAACTGGGCATTCCCGTTGTCGTAGCGCTGAACAAGGCCGACATCAATGCCAAGGAACACACCAGCATCGACGCTGCCGCACTGGAAGCAAAGCTGGGCTGCCCGGTGGTCAACACCACGGCGATCGAAGGCAAGGGCCTTGCCGAAGTCGTCGAAAAGGCGATCGCACTCAACGGAACGACGCAGAAGGCGCCTTACGTGCAGGCGGATATCGACCTGCACGATAAGAACGCAGTTGATGCGGAAGACCGCAAGCGTTTTGCCTTCGTTAACAATATCGTTTCCAGCGTGGAAAAGAGAGAGGTGAGATCCGCAGAGGTCAACAAGCAGGATACTCTGGACAAGATCCTCCTGAATCCGATCCTCGGCATCGGTATCTTCGCTCTCGTCATGTGGCTCGTATTCTGGGTCTCCCAGGCATGGTTCGGACCGCTCGTGGCGGACTGGCTGGTCGGCTACATCGAGACCTTCCAGGAATTCGTTGCGGGTCAGCTGGAAAACAGCCCCGCGATCGTGTCCGCGCTGCTGGCTGACGGCATCGTCGGCGGTGTAGGCGCCGTTGTCGGCTTCCTGCCCCTCGTTATGGTCATGTACTTCCTGATCGCTCTGCTGGAAGACTGCGGCTACATGGCACGCGTAAGCGCCGTTATGGACCCGATCTTCAAGAGAGTCGGTCTGTCCGGCAAGTCGGTCATCCCTGTGGTCATCGGCACTGGCTGCGGCATCCCCGCCATCATGGCCTGCCGCACCATCCGCGACGAAAGAGAGAGAAGAGCCACTTCCATGCTGGCGACCTTCATTCCCTGCGGCGCGAAGATCCCCGTCATCGCTCTGTTCGCCGGCGCATTCTTCAACGGCGCAGGCTGGGTGAGCACCCTGAGCTACTTCTTCGGCCTCGTGCTGATCTTCCTCGGCGCACTGCTCATCAAGGGTATTACCGGCTATAAGTACAGAAAGTCCTTCTTCATCATGGAGCTGCCGAAGTTTAAGCTTCCCAGCCTGAAGTTCGCCTTCAAGTCCATGATGGAACGTGCAAAAGCATACATCATCAAAGCTGCTACGATCATCCTGGTCTGCAACACCGTCGTTCAGATCATGCAGACCTTCAACTGGCACTTCCAGGTCGTCGAAGAGGGCATGGAGAACACCTCCATCCTGGCGTCCATCGCTTCTCCTTTCGCGATCCTGCTCATCCCCCTGGGCTTCGGCGTATGGCAGCTCGCCGCTGCGGCGATCACCGGCTTTATCGCCAAAGAGAACGTCGTCGGTACGCTGGCTGTCGTTTACGGCCTGACCGCCTTCATCGATGTGGATGAACTGGAACTGATGGGCGGCGCCAACGAAGTCGCCATGGCTATGGGTCTGACTTCCGTTACCGCACTGGCTTACCTGTTCTTCAACCTGTACACACCGCCTTGCTTCGCAGCCATCGGCGCTATGAACTCCGAAATGAAGAGCAAAGGCTGGCTGTGGGGCGCCATCGGCCTGCAGCTGGGAACCGGCTACACCGTCGCATTCCTGATCTACCAGATCGGTACGCTCATCACCGAGGGTCACCTGGGCAACGCTTTCGTTCCCGGACTCATCGCCGTCCTGTGCATGGCCGCAGCCGTTGTCCTGATCGGCAAGCGGATCCGTTCCCACTTCGACGAACAGTACCGTCTGCACCAGACTGCTGCGCAGAGCGCAAAGTAACTTCTTCGGAAAGGAGGGAGTTCTGTGAATTTGACAACTATTGTGGCTATCGCTGTCCTGGCGCTCATCGTCTCCCTTGCGGTCCGTTACATCGTCCGCGAGAAAAGACGCGGCACCAAATGCATCGGCTGTCCGTTCGCGGGCACCTGTGAAAAGCACGGCTCTGTGCACCACACGAAACCGGACTTCAGCAAACTGTAAAGAAAGAGGCGGACCTTCCGCCTCTTTTCCACTTAAAACGATTGTCGGAAAGGAAAGAACATGGATACATTGATCATTATCGTTGGCGTTCTGCTGATCGCCTTTGCGCTGTGGCAGACCGTCCAGAGATTCCGCGGCAAGGCGAAGAACAGCTGCTGCGGTTCGGCGGAAGCGGTGACCGTAAAGAAAGTGGAGGATACGGACGTCTCCCATTATCCGCACCACTATCTGCTGTCCATCGACGGCATGATGTGCAGCAACTGCGCGAAGACCGTCGAGAACACGCTCAACGGCATGCCCGGCGTCTGGGGCAGGGTGAACCTGGGCAAAAAAGAAGCGGATGTCCTGACGAAAACGCCTGTGGAGTCCGCCAGCTTTGCGGAAGCGCTTCAGAAGAAATCCTACACCCTGACGGGCTGCAAAGTCCTCTCCGAGGGAGTGCAGTAGCGGAGCATACCCATGTCCAAACAAGCATCCAATTTTCAGAAAAAAGTCATGAGCCGCATCTACAAGGGCAAGCAGATCTTTAAGCCGCTGAACACCGGCTGGATCGACGAACACGTTGCCTGCGTGCGGGAGTGGATCGCAAACATTTTCTTCTACACAAAGAATGGCCAGACCATCATGATTGATGCCGGCTACAGCTTTATCAACGGGCTGGCGGAAGACAACGCGCTTGCGGTAAAGTCGTTGGCAGCGCTGGAGGCACGGCTTCGGACCCGGGGCTTGACCCCGAAGATCATTACGGGTCACACGGGCTGGACCCAGGACCTGGACTTCGCCTTCCGGCACCGGACGGAGCTCTGCAATCTCTTTAAAAAAGTCGCCGTGGATGATCCGGCAGCGCCTTATGACGGCTACGTCGAGGACGACGATACGGAAGAAAAGGCGAGAACCGTGCGGCTTGCGCCCCAGATCGACTGGACGCCGGGAAAGTAAATTTGTTCGTGCCGTTCGTGCTATTTTATGGCATTTTATGCAGGAACTATTGAATTATTCTGCTCAAATTGCTATGATAAATGCAATCAACAATTGATCTGGTAGATCATTTTATATTAACTTGCGATTACCCCTCCCTGGATTTAGAAAAAATTTCCAGGGGGGGGGGTAATCTGCGTTTTCCAGAAAGGTGTGAAGCTGCGTATGAGAAAGAAAATTACATTTCTAAGCGTTCTGCTCGTTGCTGCGCTGCTGCTCGGAATGGTGCCAGTCGGTATGTTCCGTGTGGATGCTTATGCTGCAACAGCGGACCCGGCGGAAGATCCTGCTGAAGGGCAGTCATTTGACGTTCAAGGTTCAAAGACTGCCGCTCCGACAGAATTGGATCCGGAAAACCGTGAGACGACTGTGACGCTTCAGCTGCCGGCGGGTGAGTACAAAAATGAATATGATATTGTTTTCGTGATGGACTCGTCGTCATCGACAGTGAATAGCGATATCGATTTCAGCGAGTATGCTCTTGCTATGTTCAACGAGGTTAAAGATAAGAATATCGATCTGAATGTCGGCGTCATTAAGTGCAGAGGATTGGCATTCGATACTATCAGCCTTGTTACAGATGAAAAGAAGAGCGGAATGATTAGGTATTCCGAAGAAAACAAGAAAGATATCGAGGATGCAATCGACTTCGCTGAAGCTGACCTCAAGAAACTGAGCAGTGGTACTAATATGCACGGCGGTTTGGTCATGGCTGATAAATGGCTTTCTGCTGATAAGGATGTTGCGGATGACCACAAGTTTGTATTCTTCTTACTTGATGGTAAGACCTATATTTGGAACGATGAGAAAGACATTCCGACTTCTGTTTATGGTCAGTACATGGCTAAAAGTGTTGTTTATCCCAAACCTGTGGTAGGACAGCAGACGATTGCCTATTCTAAGAGTGCGTACAAATTTACTGATAATGTCAACTTCTTTAGCGCTACTGCAGAAGAATTGGCTAATATGAGTTTCGATGCTTATTTCGCCAAGACCGGCAACTTCTATGCCAACGATTATGCGAAACTTTATGCTAGCACGAACGAAGAATTGAGCAAACCTACCAAGTATGATTATCGTTGTGGCTATGCATATAAGGAGTCTGGCACCATTAGCGGAACAGTTAGCGAGCATACTCTGACAAACGCAAACTACACTTACAACCTGCATAAGAAGTATTATGAATTTACTCCGGATGCAGCTTTTGCTGATCTGGTATGGCTTCAGGCGAACCCATATACCGTTGCAAATAATGACGGTGTTTATAGTTATACTACAACTGTTAACCCAGATTTCTATCAGCTTCATCCCGATCAGCTGCAGAAAGCTCTGTATTTGACAGGTCACCTCTGGACTGACATGGTCGAAAAATATAACGGTGCCGTCATTAACTATAATGGTTGGGGTAGTGGTTCTGGTCTAGAGATTGCCAAGAGTTTCAACGAGTGGATCAAATCAAAAGGAATCAGCGATTATGCTGCCGATATTGCTGACGTCAATTCGGTTAAAGCAATTTTTAATTCTGTTAAAGAAGATATTCTTTACATGATCTCCAAAGGTGTTGTAACCGACCAGATCACCGATGAATTTACACTGAAGAATGCGGACAACGCAAATGCTTTCCGCATGACTTTAAACGGTAATGCACTGAACGTTACATTTGAGGATGGTAAATGGAACTTTGGTGAAGCTGTCGATCAGGTATATCCATATGTCGTAGAGTATGACGCGGATAGCAAGACGATCAAGTGGCAGATCAACGTTCCAGTCGAGAACATGAAACCTGTCACGCTTTCCTATGATCTGATCATCGACGAAGATGCAGAGAACGATACACATGATACTAATGTATCGGCGATTCTCGACTATACTTCCACTGATGGCAAGAGCGACGGATCGTATACATTTGAAGTTCCGGAGGTAACATATAATGCGATGTCTTCGTATATCGTAAAGTACCTCGAAGAAGGGACAAACACTCCTGTTCATGAACAGAAAGATGGTGGCGAGAAGATAATCGGCTCGTTTGTTTCCGAAGCAGCTATCCAAATCAAGGGATATGTTCTTGCAGAGGGTCAGGCAGAATCGCAGTCTCTGAAGATTACAAAGGTCGCTGCAGATAATGTGATCACATTCCTGTACAAGGCTCTGAAGAGTTCGTATAAGATCAATCATATTGATGAGGACACCGACGAGATCCTGCTGACAGAGAATGGCGAAGAGGTCCAGGTAGGCAAATATGTGTCCGGTTCTGCGATCCAGTTCAAGGGTTATGAGTTATCTCCACAGCAGGATGAAGTAAAAGAAATCGAAATCACTGAGAATGCAGACGATAATGTGATCGAGTTCCTCTATAGAGCAAAGCGTTTCACTGTTTATGTTGAACATTGGCTTGAGGGATGGACTTCTAATGATGTATCAGGTCGGTCTAACGAAACAACTTCTTCCAGATCCGCTGTAGAGACTGCCGGACTCGCCGTTGCATTTACTACGACAGATGCATCCGACTATGGACTGTATCAGACAGATACTTTCGAAGACCAGAAATTTGGAACGGAATTTACGGCTGAACGGTTGAATCCGATTCCTGATGGGTATCATTATGATGCTGAGGTCACCAATGAATTGGGGGCAACGAAGGGAACCGTCAGTGAAGATGGACTTGTTTTGAAACTTTACTATAGCAAAAATGGCGACAACGGCGGTGGCACTCCGACAGGAACCACGAGGTACACCGTAACCTACCAGTACACCGGAACCGTACCTGCTGGCGCGCCTTCCGTTCCTGCTTCAAGGACTTATGCGGTAGGCGCTTCCGTACCTGCTGCAAAGGTTCCTTCCATGGACGGCTACACCTTCTCCGGTTGGAGCGGTGAGGTCAGCACCATGCCGAATCACGATGTAACGGTCACCGGCAGCTGGTCTGCAGATGAACCCATCGACGATCCGGACACTCCGCTGGCTCCGCCCACGGATGACGAAACCAATATCGACGATCCGGATACTCCACTGGCTCCCGGAACGATCGACGAGGAAACCGAGATCGACGATGAGGAGACTCCGCTGAGCCCGTTCACCGGCGACAACAGACACACAGGTCTCTGGGCTGGCATCAGCATTGCATCCCTTGCTGGAATCGCGCTGCTGAGCAAGCGCCGCAGAAAGCCTGCAAAACACTAATTCGCATACAACCTCATACAGCATTCCTACCAGGTAGGGCAAAAGGGGCGGCCGTAAGGCTGCCCTTTGTGCATTCTGGATGGCGGGGGCGGTGACCCCGAACAGTCGACACAACGGACCTATTGGATGTCTCTCGCAGAAGGGCGGCCGAAAGGCCGTCCTTTCTGTATCTTGAAAAATCAGAAATATGTAAAAATATGGTTGACAATCTAACAACGATGAATTAACATATATTTACTTTCTGGCTGCGGGAGCGGAAAGGATACTATGGCAAAAAAATATGAAGACCTGCAGTTCGTCGATAACTTTATGTTTTGTAAAGTTATGGAACTGTATCCCGACATCTGCAAACGGATCACGGAAGTCCTGACCGGTAGAAAGATTCGCACGATCGTGCCGATTGAGGCTCAAAAAACAATCGAGATCACAGATGGAAACCGTGGTGTGCGATTCGATGTGTACTTTGAAGACGATGAGGACAATATGTACGACATTGAAATGCAGACCTACCGGGAAAAATCCCCATTGCGCAGAAGCCGTTACTACCAATCCCTAAACGACCTTGCGTGTCTGGAACGCGGCGAACTCTTTACGGATCTCAAGGAATCCTATATAATTTTCATAGGATTACAAGATTTCTTTTCTGCAGGACTCAGCTGCTACCGGTTCGAGAAGATCTGTCCGGATCTGCCCGGGGTCAACGACGGAACGCACACGATCTTTGTGAATGCATCCGGATTGCTTCGGGAGCAGGGCGAGGAATACGCCAACCTTATGGCATATCTGAAGAATCCAATGCCAACGGATCCGTTGACCCGCGACATCGCTGCAGCAGTGGAAGTCCTTAGAGACCGCAGGGATCTCAGGAGGGAATACGTGACGTTTCAAGAGATAATCGACAAAGAAAAAGAAATAAGTCGGCAGGAAGCTTTGCTGGAAGGTGAGGCGAAAGGCCGTGAAGAGGGTCGGATAGAAGCTCGTAAGGAAACGATCCAAAAGCTTTCACATGCCATGAATATTCCTGAAGCACAACTGCAAGCTCTTTTGGATTCTTAAGCTATCTATGTCTGCACACTCCGCCGGAAGACCGGCGGTTTTTTTATTCTTCTTTTACTTCCCATTTTCCATTTTGCAACATTTCCGATTTTTATGTGCCATCCATACAAAATTATTCTCTGATATCATTTTGTTGACAACAATAGGGCAAAAGGGGCGGCCGCAAGGCCGTCCTTTCTGTATCTTTACGGAAACGCCGTCGTTTTATATAATGCAGAAGAAGGAGACCGAAACAATGAAAACAGTATTGTGCTACGGCGATTCGAATACTTACGGCTACGATCCGCGCACCGGATTCCGTTATCCGGCATCCATCCGCTGGACCTGTCGGCTGGCAGCGCTGCTGGGGCCGGATTATCATCTGATCGAAGAAGGGTGCAACGGCCGTACCACGGTCTTCGACGATCCCATCGAAGGCTGGAAGAACGGGCTAGGCTATCTGAAGCCTTGCCTGAATTCCCATAAGCCCGTGGACATCGTCGTGATGATGCTGGGGTCAAACGATCTGAAGGAAACGTTCCATGCGGCGCCACAGCAGATCGCGGAGGGTGCCGGGGTGCTGGTGGAGACGATCCAGACGTTTACAAAAGAAAAGCAGGGGTTTGACCCGAAGATCGTCCTGATCTGTCCGCCGGAGATCGGAGAGGGAATAGTCGATTCGCCGTTCTACGGGTCATTCTATGAGAACGCCGTCGCAAGATCCCGGGAACTGCCGGCGCACTACCGGCGCATCGCAGAACGGTACGGCTGCATCTTCGTGAATGCTACGGATCACATCCGTCCGTCGAAAGAAGACTCGCTGCATCTGGATCCGGAGGCTCATGCGAAACTGGCGGAAGTATTGGCAGGGGTAATTCGCGGCATAAAGTAATAAGAACAACGATGGGCTTAATACATGGCTTTCAGGACCGGAGATCCCGGCCCTGAAATTTTTTTTTAAATCATTGGAACAAATCCGGATCCCTCCCGTCTAACAGGTGTAAGCAAGTTAAACAGCCACCGCAAAAGATGGAAAGGATAAAGAAAATGAAGGACATCAAAAGACGCGCAATCGCACTGACCCTGGCACTCGCACTCAACCTCAGCATGGCTCCCGCTGTGTTTGCAAACGATGAGATGCCCGCAGAAGAAGTTAAGCAGGAAGTTGCGATCGAACAGATCGAAAAGGTCGAAGAGATCAAGATCGAAGCTCCCGCTGAAGAGCTCAAAGAAGAAGTTAAAGAAGAACTCAAAGAAGAAGTAAAGATCGAAGAACAGATTGAAGAAAAGGCTGAAGAGAAAGTCGAAGCCATCGAAGAGATCAAAGAAGAGATCAAGGCAGAAGAGAAGGCCGAAGCTCCCGCAGAAAAGAAGCTCGAAGAGATCTCCCTCGAAGCCGAGAAGAAAGAACTTCCCGCCGAGATGAAAGCCATCAAGGAAGAGCTCCCCAAGGCAGAGATCGTTGCAGAATCCACTCCGGTGATCGTCGAGACCGCACAGGAAGAGCAGCAGATCGTCGAAGAGATCGCAGAAGAGATGGTCGAAGAAGAACCCGTCTTCGTATCCGACGCAGTCAAGATGACCGTATCCGGCGGACTCTCCAAGTACTACCTGGAAGCTCCGGAAAACACCACAAAGTTTACCGCAGTAAACAAGAACGCATCCAACAAGAACGCGGAAGACCAGAACATCACCTGGACCTCCTCCGACGAATCCCTGGCAACCGTAGATGAGACCGGTCTGGTCACCTTCCACGCGACTACCGAAGGCACCGTTAAGATCACCGCGACCCCGGCAAACGCCGACATCAAGCCGGTCACCAAGAACATCACCATCAAGCACCTCACCCTGAAGGACGTTACCTACACGATCTCCACTCCGATCACCGTTTACGCAGGTGCAGAGCAGGCATACAGCATCAGCTTTACTCCGAACTACGCACTCGACGTACTGGGGATCGACGATCTGGAAATCTACTGGAGCGTAGAATCCACCGACGGAAAGAGCGAAGCCACCATCTCCGAAGACGGCGTCCTCAATCCGATCACCCCGGGCAAGATCAAGGTCAAGGCTCTCCTGAACATCGAGACCGGCGCCACAGCAGCCAAGAACATCACCATCAAGGAGCCGATCCTGGTGAACAAGCTGAGCATCAGCCCCGCAAACGTGACCCTGAAGATCGAAGGCGAGAAGGTCCCCACAAAGACCCTGAGCGCTTCCGTAAGCCCCTACAACGCCACCAACAAGAACATCACCTGGACCTCCAGCGATGAGAACGTAGCAACCGTTAACAGCAACGGCGTGGTCACCGCAGTAGGCGAAGGCACCGCAGTCATCACCGCAGCCTCCGAAGGAAACCCGGACGTGACCGCCACCGCTACCATCACTGTCGAAGACCTGAACAACAAGAAATACACCGTCACTGTAAAGCACTACTTCACCAAGACCTTCGCCTGCGACGAAATGTACAACGGCGTACCCAGCCCCTACGAATTCATGGTAGAAGGCGAGACCAGCACCGTAAAGCACGGCGAGACCGTAGACGCAACCGACTACATCATGGATGGTCCCCAGCGCTGGCCCCACATCTTCACCTACAACGGTCAGAAGTACATGATGGGCAGCTCCTACGTAGCAGCCAAGGGCGCTTACGGAGACGTCTTCGAAGCAACCTCCGACATCGACATTATCTTCACCTACTCCGCCATCGCTCCTTACACCTTGACGATCAACTATCTGAACGCAGACACCAACGAAGCGATCGCAGACGCCTACAACTGGAAGTATGAATGCCAGCAGGGATACATCGAAATGCCCTACAATGTAGCAAGCTTCCTCGCAAAGAAGCAGACCGCATTCGAAGGATACGAATTCGTAAGAGCCGAAGGCGACATCGAAAAGCCCTGGAGCGAAGAGAGCAAGGACAACACCATCAACATGTACTTCTCCGAGATCAAGCCGGTCGAAGAGCCCATAGTTGAGGAACCGGTCATCGAAGAGCCCGCAGTTGAGGAACCGGTCATCGAAGAACCGGTCGTAGAAGAGCCCGAGATCATCGAAGACGAGGAAGTTCCCGAAGCAGCACCGGTCGTCGAAGAAGTCGAGATCGAAGAGACCTCCAGACCCAGACACAAGAGCGAAAAGGCAGAGCCCGTCGCAGAGACCAGCACCGAAGAGACCAAGATCGAAGAAGCAGAAGAGATAGAAGAGATCGCAGAAGACCTGGAAGAAGAGATCGCAGATGAGGAAGCTCCTCTGGCATCCTTCGAAGTGGCAGAAGCAGAGACCACCGAGACCGCAGAAGTCCTGGTCAACTCCCCGCTCACCGGCGACAACAGAAACACCGGCGCCTGGGCAGGCCTCAGCCTCGCATCCCTCCTGGGAATCCTGTACCTGAGCAGAAAGAGAAAGGTTACCGAATAGGCTAAACAGAGCCTCGTTACACAAAAGAACGCCCCCGCAAGGGGGCGTCCTTTTCGTATGAATAGTTTTTTATTTTCCAGCGCCGCAGGTCAGCTGGATCTCCACCGGCGCATTGCCGGGCAGGGTGGCGACGCCGATGGAAACACGGGCCATGGAGGAGGCGTCTCCCAGTTCTTCGTTCAGATAGTCCGAAGCGAAGTCCGCGATCTTTGCGTGGGATGTGAAGCCGTCCTCCGCGTTCACGTAGACCGTCATGCTCAGTACGCGGACGATGCGTTCGTCCTCCGCAAGTTGGTTGCGGGCTGCGGTGAGCGCGTTCTCCGCCGCCTGCCGCACAGCGTCTTTATAATCTTCCAGCGGGGCATCTTTGCCGACCCGGCCGGTCTGGCTCAGCTGGCCGTTTTTGCGCGGGGTCATCCCGGCGGTGACGATCAGATCGCCGAATCGCGTTGCCGGCACATATTTGCCCTGAGGGATGGGATTCGCTTTCTTTTCGATCATTTTCTGTACCTCTCCATGACGGTGAACAGGCGCTTCATGGCGTCGACGGCCTTATCGTGATCCTGGGAGAAATTGATACGGAAGCTGTGCAGGTACTGCGGGCCGAATTCGGTGCCCGGGGTCACGATTACACCGGCCAGCTCCCGGACGATGCGGATAAAGTCGTGCAGGGAAACTTCCAGTTCCGGGATGGTCACGAACAGGTAGCTGCCGCCTTCCGTAGGACGCGCGGTGACCCCGGGAACGCCTTCGATGACCTTCAGGATGTCGTCGCGGATCTGCTGGTGCTGGGCGACGCGGTCTGCCAGCCAGCCTTCCGGCTCGTTGAACCAGGTCTTCAGAACCGCCTGGTTGTAGCCGCTGCAGCGCAGAGCCATGATGGCCTGCAGCTTCTCCATGCGTTCGATGATGGCCGCGTTGCCGAAGGCTGCACCGAGACGGTAGCCGCTGAGAGATTCGGTCTTGGACGGACCCATGATCGTAATGATATTGTCAGGCGCATCCTCCTGCGCGCACAGATGCGTATAGGGGAGACCGGGGTAGACCTGGCGGGAGTAGAGCTCGTCTACGATGAGAGTGGCACCGTAGCGCTTCGCCATGGCCGCGATGCTGCGGATCTCTTCGGGGGAATAGATGCAGCCGACGGGGTTGTTCGGGTTGGAGAAGATAAACAGCTTCGCGCCGTCCTGGAATGCTTTCTCCAGTTCTTCCAGATCGATGCCGCTGCAGCCTTTGGCTTCTTCATAGGCCATGTGGATGGGCACCATTTCGCCGTTGAAGAACTCGACCATCTTGCGGTTTGCGAAATAGTCGGGCTCGACGAAAGCGACCTTATCGCCGGGCATGATGTTGCTGCCCATGGCGAGGAACAGGGCGCCTTGCGTGCCGGCCGTCAGGATGAGTTCGCTCTTGGGGTCGATGGAAACGCCGGCAAAGGCGGAAATGCGGCTCGCCACCATCTCCAGGATGGCCGGGCGGCCTTTATACGGCGTATAGGCCTGGGCGCCGCCTTCCTTTACGCCTTCCGCAAACACTTCGAAACTGCCGGGAGTAGGGGTGTGGGCGTCCACGTCGCCGTGGCTGAAGTCCACAGCAGGACCTTCCAACTTTTCTCCTCTCAGGTCCAGCGCGATCTCTTTCTGCTGGCTTTCCTGGCCAGGAGCGTTGTCTACGCCCAGATGGTCGAATTTTTCTGCGATGGTTTTGTACATTGCTATTCTCCTTCTATCTCAATAACGATAGGTTCGTGGTGCATGGCGGGAACGACTTTTTCCAGCCAATCCTGCGGGGTCATGCGCAGGGATTTGGTGCGGCTGTCCGGGACCATGCCCATGTAGGGGGCGTCGAGAAGGTCTTTGTCGACGATCAGCTGCACACGGTTCTCGGTATCGAAAATGAGCGCCAGGTTGGAGACCCCGCCGGGTTCCGTGTTCATGGCGTCCATCAGTTTCTCCGCCGATGCGAACTGCAGGCGGGAAGAGCCGACTTTATGGCTGACTTCCTTCGTGACGAATTTCTTGTCCGCGTGGATCATCAGCAGATAGAGCTGGCCTTTTTTGTTTTCCAGGAAGATGTTGCGGATGATCTTGATGCCCAGCGCCCGGCACACTTCCTCGTAATCCGATACGGCGAATTTTTCGCCGTGAGCCAGCCAGGTGTAATCCGCTCCCGTGCTCTCCAGAAATTCGAAGACCTTGTATTCTGCATCCGTGCATTCCTCCGGAGAGGGACGTCCTTTGCGAAGGTCGTTTTTGGTGTATTGTTCCATGGATGTCCTTTCTGTATGGTTTCGTATGTCCCTTCGACAGGCTCAGGGACCTTGGATGGCTCAGGGCCCGTCACGGGCACTGAGCCTGTCGAAGTGCCGCTCCGCCGATTAATTGATGGAATTTATTCACTGTCTATGTTATACTTTTCGTTAGGGTAAAATCAAGTTGAACCAAGGAGTTTTTATGGGATCCAAACAACCAAAATATAAACGGGTCATCCTGAAGATCAGCGGCGAAGCCCTTGCGGGGGCCGGCCACACCGGTCTGGACGACGCCATGCTTGCCAGCGTCGCAAAAGACGTAAAGCAGCTGAGAGAACTGGGCGTGGAAGTCGCCATCGTCGTAGGCGGCGGCAACTTCTGGAGAGGCCGCACCAGCGGCGACATGGACCGCGCTACGGCGGATTACATGGGCATGCTGGCTACCTGCATCAACGCGCTGGCGCTGCAGGACGCGTTCGAACGGCAGGGCGTACCCACGAGAGTGCAGACCGCCATCGAGATGCGTGAGATCGCAGAACCCTATATCCGCAGACGCGCTCTTTCCGAACTGGAAAACGGATGGGTGGTCATCTTTGCGGCAGGGATCGGTTCTCCGTTCTTCTCCACGGACACCACGGCGGCCCTCCGGGCGGCCGAGATGGATGCGGAAGTCATCCTGCTGGCGAAGAAGGTGGATGCGGTCTACGACAGCGACCCGGAAAAGAATCCCAATGCGAAACGGTATACCAGGCTGACCCACCAGCAGGTGCTGGAGGACAATCTGCAGGTGATGGATTCCACCGCAGCCAGCCTTTGCAGAGACAACAAGATCCGGATCCACGTGTTCGGCCTTGCCGAAGAAAACGGCATTTTCAAGGCGGTCACGGGAGAAGAGATCGGAACGATCATCGAATAGGAGGCCCTTCGGCTGCTTCGACAAGTTCAGCAACCGCAGGGACCGACAAAGGAGGATAATATGAGCACGACAACTGACAACTATAAGGAACACATGGACAAAACCATCAGCGTCCTTAAGCAGGACCTGAACACCGTCAGAGCGGGCAGAGCCAACGCAGCGCTGCTGGATCAGGTCGTCGTAGATTATTACGGCACCCCGACGCCGGTCAAGAATCTGTCCAACATCTCCGTACCCGATCCCAGAACGCTGATGATCACCCCGTTCGATCCTTCCAGCATCAAGGCGATCGAAAAGGCCATCATGACCTCCAATCTGGGCATCAACCCCAGCAATGACGGACGCAACATCCGCCTGGTCATCCCCGTGGTCACCGAGGAGAGAAGAAAAGAATTGACGAAGGTCATCAAGAAGATGGGCGAAGACAGCAAGGTCGCCGTCCGCAACAGCCGCAGAGAGGCCAACGACTCCATCAAGAAGCTGGAGAAGGCCGGCGAACTCACGGAAGACGACGTGAAGGACGAACAGGAAGAAGTCCAGAAGATGACTGAAAAGTGCATGAAAGAGATCGACCAGATCGTCGCAGCCAAAGAAAAGGAACTGATGGAGATCTGATGAAGGTCCCGGAGCATATCGCCATCATTATGGACGGCAACGGGCGCTGGGCCAAGGAAAAGGGCATGGTGCGCCTGAAGGGCCATCAGGCCGGCATGGAATCCCTGCGGGAGATCGTGCGGGCCTGCTCCGACAAGGGCGTAAAGGTCCTTACGGTCTATGCCTTTTCCACGGAGAACTGGAAACGTCCCATCGACGAGGTCTCCGGCATCTTCGCGCTGCTGGTCCGGTACGTGGCGAAAGAATTAAAGGAATTAAACGCAAATAACGTGCAGATCCGCATGCTGGGAGATATCGACCCGTTGCCTGCCGATGCGAAAAAGGCTGCGCAGCAGGCGGTCGACAGCACGAAGGACAATACGGGTCTGGTATTTTGCATTGCCATCAACTACGGCGGCCGGGCGGAGATCGTCCGGGCTGCCAAAGCTTTGGCAAAGCAGGCGGCGGAAGGGCAGCTCGACCCAGGAAGCATCGACGAGGCCATGTTTGCATCGCAGCTCTACACGGCGGATCTGCCCGATCCGGACCTCATCATCCGCACGGGAGGGGAGATGCGTCTCTCCAATTTCCTGACGTGGCAGAGCGCCTACAGCGAACTGTACGTAACAGACACCTATTGGCCGGACTTTACGCCGGATAAGCTGAAGGAAGCGATCGAAGCGTTCAACGGCAGAGACAGAAGGTACGGAGGCATCAAAGCATGAAGACAAGGATCATCTCTTCGCTCATCATGGTGCCGCTTCTTGGCCTCGTGCTGCTGGGCGGCGTGCCGCTCTTTATCGCGGTGGCCGTCATCAGCCTTATCGCCATGCACGAGTTCTACAAAGGCTTCGAGAACATGAACATCCATCCCATGCGCATCCCCGGGTATATCTTCGGTGCCATGCTGCTGGGCATTATCGCGGTGTTCCTGTTTTCCGACGCCGATACGGCGAAACTGTCGGAGGGACTGCTGCTCTGGGTCTTTGTCACCACGGCGGGAGGCCTGTCCTTAAGCCTGTTCATGAAAAACCACGACATCGTGGACAGCCTCGTCACCATTATCGGGGTCATCTATCTGCCGTTCTTCTTCATGCACGTATCGCTCATCGCGCAGCTGCCGGAGAGCTCCCACATGATCTGGCTCGTGTTTATTACGGCGTTCGGCACGGATATCTTTGCCTATTTTGCCGGCGTGTTCCTGGGCAAGCATAAGCTGTGCCCGGACATCAGCCCGAAGAAGACGGTGGAAGGGTCCATCGGCGGCATCCTGGGCAGCACGGTCATCAGCGGTCTGTTCGGCCAGCTGGTCTTTCCCCAGCACCTGGCGGGCTGCATCGTCATGGGTTTTCTCGGCTCGTTCTTCGCCCAGTGCGGCGACCTGATCGCCAGCTCGTTCAAGAGAAAGATGGGCATCAAGGACTACGGCAATCTCATCCCGGGTCATGGCGGCATTCTGGACCGCTTCGATTCCGTGGTGCTCACGGCGCCGTTCATCTATTATTACGTAGTGCTGTTTATTAACAGATAAATATTTCTGTAAACTATAATGAAAGTTATCACTATTTTGGGTTCCACAGGTTCCATAGGAAGGCAGAGCCTCGACGTTGTCCGCGCTCACCGCTCAGAATTCACGGTGAGTGCGCTTACCTGCGGAAAAAATATCGCATTGTTCCGGGAGCAGCTTAAGGAGTTTAAGCCTGCTCTTGCTGTTTGTGCGAAGAAAAGCGATGCGGAAAGTCTGGCAGCCGAATTCCCCGGCATCCGTTTTCTGTACGGACCGGATGGGATCCTGGAGGCCGCGGTCCATTCCGATTGCGAGATGGTCATCAATTCTCTGCTGGGCATGATGGGCATTGCGCCTACCTACGAAGCCATAAAGGCGGGAAAAGCCATCGCGTTCGCGAACAAGGAGACGCTGGTGGCAGGGGGAAGCCTCATCATGGATGCCGTAAAGAAGTACGGCGTCGATTTTCTTCCCGTGGACAGCGAGCATTCCGCCATCTTCCAGTGCCTGCAGGGCAGGGCCGGCAATCCTCTGCGCCGCATCATCCTGACCGCTTCCGGCGGTCCGTTCCGCGGGTTTACCCGGGAACAGATGCGTTCCGTAACCAAGGAACAGGCTTTAAAGCATCCCCGGTGGAGCATGGGCGCGAAGATCACCATCGATTCCGCCACCATGATGAACAAGGGGCTGGAGATCATCGAAGCCAGCTGGCTGTTCGACATGCCTGCGGACAAGATCGAAGTGCACGTCCATCCGGAGAGCATCCTGCACTCCGCCGTGGAGTTCGAAGACGGCTCCGTATTGGGGCAGATGGGGAACCCCGACATGCGGGTGCCCATCGCCTATGCCTTGTCCTGGCCGAAGCGGCTGCCGCTGACCCTGGACAGCAGCATGGAAGGGAATGCAGTAAAGCCGCTGGATCTGTTTGCAGCGGGCGCGCTGCATTT
>JAGAHX010000074.1 GCA_017626845.1 Bacillota bacterium | reverse complement strand
TCTGGCCGGGATAGGGGTCAACCTGGGGTGCTACGGCGCCATCCAGCCCACGCCGGAGAAGATGACGGAACTCATTTCCCTCGCCAGACGGATCGAGGAACGGATCGGACGGCCCCTGGAGATCATCTCCGGCGGCGCCACCAGCACCTTCTCTCTGGTCCACTGGGATACGATCCCTGCCGGGATCAACCACGTGCGCGTGGGCGAAGGCGTGGCCCTGGCCTACGATCTGCCCTATGTCTGGGGCATCGAGGACATGGATTATCTGTACTGCGACGCCTTTACGCTGCAGGCTCAGGTGCTGGAAGTCCGCACAAAGGCCGGCTATCCCCAGGGGAAGTTCTGCATCGACGCATTCGGCAACGTCCCCACCTTCGAGGACCGCGGCATGAGAAAGCGCGCGCTGCTGGCCGTCGGCCGGGCGGACGTGGGGACCGTGGAGAAACTGCGCCCCCGCCTGAAGGGCGTGGAAGTGCTGGGCGGCTCCTCCGACCATCTGATCGTGGACGTGGAGGACTGCGAAAAGGAGATCAAACCCGGCGATGTGCTGGAGTTCGATATGTGCTATGCGACGATCGTGGGCGCGACGATCAGTCCGGACATAGAAAAGGTATATACAGACGGTGAATAGATTTTGGAAGCGGTGCGTATCCGCTGCGGCGGCCCTTGCGCTGGGCCTTTCGCTGACGGGCTGCACCACCTATAAAAACTTTTATGCGGCCTTTTTCGAAAAGGATAAGGAGCAGGAAGTCATAAAGATCGGCGTGTTCGAGCCCCAGACCGGCGCGGACGCAGCGGATGCAGCGGAGGAGATCAAAGGCATCCAGCTGGCCAACGAACTGTATCCGGAAGTGATGGGCAAACGCATCGAGCTCGTGTACGGCGACAACCAGTCCGACGTGGAGATGGCCCGGACCGCGGCGCAGCAGTTGGTGGACAGCGGCGTGCGGCTGGTGCTGGGCAGCTACAAGAGCACCCTGTCCCTGGCGGGCAGCGACATCTTCGAGACCGCCGACGTGCCGGCGATCGGCATCTCCATCAAGAATCCGATCGTCACCCAGACCAACGAATTCTACTTCCGCGTCTGCTTCGTGGACGCGTTCCAGGGGATCAGTGCAGCGTATTACGTGCACGATTACCTCAAGCAGAACGACGCGGTCTGCTTTAAGCAGACAGGGGACGACTATGCCGATACCATGATCGAGCAGTTCTGCCAGCGCATGGACCGCCTGACGGCGGGCAGCGGCAAAGTGACGGTGCTGGAGTATCCGGAGGGCACGGAGGATTTCTCCGTCTATCTCACCCGGGTCGGCGCCACGGGCTGCAAGGCGGTCTTCTTCCCCTGCAGCGCGGCGACCGGCGCGAAGGTCCTGTACCAGGCGGCGCCCATGGGGCTGCACTGGATCGGCAGCGCCCAGTGGGAGACGCTGCAGGAGACGGCGAAGACCATCGTCCCGGACGGCAACGTCAGCTATCTGAACGGGGTCACCTTCGTAAAAGGCTTCGACGCAGCCTCTTCGGTGACGCCCATGACGGACGTCTTCACCAAGGCCTATGCAGAAAAGTACGGCGAAGAACTGCCGTCGGAAAACTGCGCGCTGGGCTTCGACGCCTATCTGATGGCGCTGGAGGGCATCCGGCTGTCCGAAGACACGGATGACGGCGTCATCCTCACGAGTAAGTTAAAGAGCATCCGGGGCCTCGAAGGCGCGACGGGCTACATCAGCATCAACGCCCAGGGTGACCCGACCAAGGATGTTGTAATAGAAGTCATTACCAACGACGGTTCGGCCGCAGTCTATACGGTCGCGCCGAATTAAAAGCAAGAAAAGGAGTACACAAATGAACGAAAAGATCAAGGAAGCTCTGGACCAGATCCGCCCCTTCCTGCAGAGAGACGGCGGCGACGTACAGTTTATTGATTTCACGGAAGACGGCATCGTCAAGGTGCAGCTGGAAGGCCACTGCGCAGGCTGCCCCCACGCCCAGATGACCGTTAAGAACGGCATCGAATCCTTCCTGAAGGAGAACTTCACGGAAGTCAAGGCTGTGGAAGCCGTCAACATGTATCAGTTCTAAAAAGACCGGTCATAGGGTATGGGAAGACACACGAGAAAAAAGAAACGCGTAAAGATCCACTACGGCAGATTCTGCCTGTTCCTGGCAGTGGTGGCGGCGGTCATCTTCGCCGGCATCCTGTTTTGGCCTCTGCCCGCGGAAGCGGAGCCCGAGGTGTTCGACGTGGATCCTCTGGAGGAGGAACAGGTGAAAGAACCTGTGCATCTGTCCATCCGCGCGGTGGGCGACGTCATGTGCCATCCGGCGCAGTACCAGTCTGCCTATAACGCGTCGACGGGAGAGTACGACTTCTCCGGGAACTATATCTATCTGAAGAAGTACATCCAGGACGCGGACCTGGCGCTCTGCAACGTGGAGACCACCTTCAAGGGCGACGGCAATTATGTCGGTTATCCGATCTTCAATTCGCCGGACTCCCTGGCGACCGCCATCAAGGGTGCCGGGTTCGACGTGGCGTGGTTTGCCAACAACCACATGATCGATACCGGCCGCACCGGCGTCATGCGCACGGTGGAACTGATGCGCGGCGAGGGGATGACGGTGGCAGGCGCACGCCTGGATACCAGTGAGCCCCGCAGCCCCATCGTGGATGTAAAAGGCGTTAAGATCGGCATCGTCGCGTACACTTACGAGACGACGACCGGCGAGAGACGCCTCATCAACGGCAATCCCATCTGGGACGGCGGCACGGATTACATCAACTCCTTCCGCTGCGAATCTGGACTTGCCTACGCCGTGGAAGCGGACCGTGCGGCCATCGCCGCCGAGATCCAGGACTGCCGCAATAGAGGTGCAGATCTGGTGATCTGCTATTTCCACTGGGGCAACGAGTACCAGAGGGAATACAACGCGGGCGAGGAGAAGATGGCAAGGTTTGCGGCGGATGCCGGCGCGGACATGATCTTCGCGTCCCATCCCCACCTGCTGCAGGGCGTGGACTGCTTCGAATATCAGGTGAAGTATCCCGAACCGGAACCGGAGATCGTGGAACCTGAGCCCGAACCGGAAGAGGAGAAGGAGCCCTGGATCATCCGGGTGAGAAAGCATTTCGGCCTCATCAAGGAAGAAGAGCCGGTGGAAGAACCGGAGCCCGTCGAGGAAGAGCCCAAGCCCGATTTCTGGACGAAGAAGGTGCCCGTCTTCTATTCCATGGGCAACCTCGTGTCCAACCAGCGCGTGGAGACCATGAGCGACTACATTCCCGCCAAGGCCCGCTTTACGGAGCAGGGCATGGTGGCCTGGGTGGACTTCGACTACGACCAGGAGACCGGTGAGATCTCCAACCTGCAGATGCAGTGCCTCCCCACCTGGGTGGATAAATACAAGAAGAACGGCCATGTGGAATACTACATCATTCCGCTGGACAAGGATCTGAACAGCAACCCCGAGCTTGCGAACAGCGGCCATCTGAGCCGCGCACAGCAGGCGCTGCAGGACGTAAAGGATCTGATCGAGGATCCGGAGAATCCTGTCTGCAAGGTGATCGATGGATATTAGATTCGACCTGGTGAAAAAACTGACGAAACCTCTGCCGAAGGCGAAGGGCATTACGCTGCGCAGCCTGCGCACGTCCGAAGACGGGCAGAGCGCCTCCGCCATCCTGATGGCGGGCGGATATCAGCAGATCCGGGAAGACGTGGAAAGCTACCGCATGCTGACGGGGCTGCCCCTGTCGGCCCGTTCGAAGGGCCGCAGTCTGGAGCTCACGTCCGAATGCGGCAGCGGATCGGCTCTCGTCCTGATGGATTTCCTGAAGGGCATCTCCTTCAACAGCGAAGACGTGATGGAGACCATCGAGTTCTTCGGCCGCTACCTGGGAAAGGATGCGGACAGCGACATTCAGCTGCTGTCCATGGACATGACCGCAGAGGACCTGCGCATCTCCTGTTTCGTGGAAGCACAGGAGGGAGAGACGCCGGAAAACGTCTTTTCCTACGTTTCCTCGCTGCTGGACCGCTACGACATGGGGATCATCAAGGAAGAACCAGCGGAAGAAACCGAATAAAACGCAAGATATGGTGGGGTCACCGGCAGGTGACCCCCTATCTATAGAAAGATGGGAAACGCCCGGCTAAGTTGTCGTTATTTCCGCGTTATACGATCGATTCATAAACCCCGGAGAGCCTTAAAATAAGGGCTTTCCGGGGTTTGAAAATTTTTTGAAAAAATTTCAGATTTCTTTGAAAAATTGCTTGCAAGCCTCGCGGGTTTGTTGTATATTAATAGGGCTTGCTTTGGGCAGGGAAAAGGCTTAAAAGCCTTGATCTGACCCAGCGGAGAAGCAGAAAGTTGCAGAGCCATCTGGTAATTTCTGCCGAGAATTGTCGGTCCCAGCGAGACCGGCGAAGGAGTTCTCGCATTTTTGCTTTGAGGTGAAAAATAGGAAACACACGGGTGCGTGTACCGAATGGACAAAACCCGCAAAACCCTGAAATTTCAAGGCAATGCGAAAAGAAAACCTCGCACAGACATGGCGAAAATGTGCGAAAGAAAAGGCGAAGCAGGGCTTCGCAGGCAAACAAGGAGGAAAAACAACAATGAGTAGTCAGAAAATCAGAGTCAGACTCAAGGCTTACGACCACAAAGCTCTGGACCAGTCCGCGGCGAGAATCGTCGAGACGGCCAAGAAGACCGGCGCCGAAGTTTCCGGCCCCATTCCTCTCCCCACCGAGAAGGAAGTCGTAACCATCCTGAGAGCGGTTCACAAGTACAAGGACAGCAGAGAGCAGTTCGAACAGAGAACCCACAAGAGACTCATCGATATCCTGAACCCGACGCCCAAGACCATCGACGCTCTCACCAAGCTCGACATGCCCGCAGGCGTGGATATCGAGATCAAACTGTAAGTACAAAGGTTATATAGATTACCAACGTGCTTAGTATGATTACCAACGTAATCCGCTGTAAGAACTAGGAGGAAAAAATGAAAGGAATCTTAGGCAAGAAGATCGGCATGACTCAGATCTTCTCCGAAGCAGGGGAAATGATCCCTGTGACTGTCATCGAAGCTGGTCCCTGCGTCGTCACCCAGCTCAAGACGGAAGAGACCGACGGCTACAAGGCTGTACAGCTCGGTTTCGAAGATCAGAAAGAACACAGACTGACCAAGCCCGAAAGAGGCCACTTCGCAAAGGCCGGCGTTGCCTGCAAGAAGTATCTGGGCGAATTCAGACTGGACGAAGAAGAAAACTACGAAGTCGGCCAGACGGTCAGCGTCGCAGACTTCGAAGAAGGTGCAAAGCTGGACATCACCGGCACTTCCAAGGGTAAGGGAACCCAGGGCAACATCAAGAGACATCACCACAGAAGAGGCCCGATGACCCACGGTTCCAAGCACAAGAGACTGCCCGGCGGTCTGGCAGCAGCCACCTATCCTTCCAGAGTGTTCCGCGGCAACAAGGCACCCGGAAGAACAGGCAGAGATACAGTAACCGTGCAGAACTTAGAACTTGTTAAGGTGATCGCAGACAGAAACCTGATGCTCGTTAAGGGCGCTATTCCCGGAAACAAGGGCGGACTTCTCCGCATCAAGTATGCAGTCAAGGGACAGACCAAATAACGGGGTCGGAAAGGAGGAAGTCAAATGGCTAAAGTTACTATGTTAACCATGGCCGGCGCTGAAGCAGGCACCATCGAACTGAACGATGCCATCTTCGGAATCGAGCCGAACGAATACGCAGTGCATGCGATCATTAAGAACTATCTGGCAAACCAGAGACAGGGCACACAGTCCGCTAAGACCAGAGGCGACGTCCGCGGAGGCGGAAGAAAGCCTTTCAGACAGAAGGGAACCGGCCGCCACAGACAGGGCAGCACCACGGATCCTTCCCAGGTAGGCGGCGGCGTTGCATTCGCCCCCAAGCCCAGAAGCTACCGTTACACGGTGCCCAAGAAGCTGAAGAGACTGGCAATGTTCTCCGCCCTCTCTTCCAAGGTCGCCGATAACGAGATCATCGTTCTGGACAGCCTGGAAATGGCAGAACCCAAGACCAAGGAAATGATCAAGGTCCTGGAAGCGGTCAAGGCCCAGAAGAAGGCTCTGATCGTCACCGCAGAAAACAACGAAAACGTCATCAAGAGCGCGGGCAACATCCCCGGCGTCCAGACCACCACGGTGGGCCAGATGAACGTTTACGAGATCATCAATCACGGCAGCTTCATCATCACCAAGGATGCGGTTGCGAAGCTGGAGGAGGTATACGCATAATGAGAACTCCTTACGACGTAATCATCAGACCGGTCATCTCCGAAAAGTCCATGGACGATGCCGCAGATAAGAAATACACCTTCAAGGTCGCGAAGGACGCCACCAAGCCCGAGATCAAGGCTGCTGTGGAAGAAGCTTTCGGCGTAACCGTAGAAAAGGTAAACGTAGCCAACTACGACGGCAAGTTAAAGAGACAGGGAAAGTACGTAGGCAGAACTCCTTCCTATAAGAAGGCGATCGTTACACTTTCCGAATCCAGCAAGACCATCGAGATTTTCGAAGGACTCTAAAAACAGGAGGAAGAAACAATGGGTATTAAGAAATATAAACCGATTACTCCGGGTTTAAGAGGAATGACCGTTTCCACTTTCGAAGAGATCACTGCCGGCACGCCGGAAAAGTCCCTGACCTACACCCTGAAGAAGAATGCGGGCCGCAATAACAGAGGCTGCATCACCGTCAGACATCAGGGCGGCGGCACCAGACGCAAGTACAGAGTGATCGACTTCAAGAGAAACAAGGACGACATCCCCGCAACCGTCAAGACGATCGAATACGATCCCAACAGAACCGCTAACATCGCGCTGGTCTGCTATGCGGACGGCGAAAAGAGATACATCATCGCTCCCAACGGCCTGAAGGTCGGCGACGTCATCTACAGCGGCGCTTCCGCGGATATCAAGACCGGCAACTCCCTGCCTCTCGCGAATATCCCCGTTGGTACCATCATCCACAACATCGAGCTCAAGCCCGGCAAGGGTGCTCAGCTGTGCAGAGCAGCCGGCAACGGTGCTCAGCTGATGGCAAAGGAAGGCGCTTACGCACAGGTAAGACTGCCGTCCGGCGAAGTCAGAAAGATCGCTATGAACTGCAGAGCCACCATCGGTGAAGTCGGCAACATCGACCACGAGTTGATCTCCATCGGTAAGGCCGGCAGAAAGAGACACATGGGTATCCGCCCGACCGTAAGAGGTTCTGTCATGAACCCCAACGACCACCCTCATGGCGGCGGCGAAGGCAAGGCACCCGTTGGCCGTCCCGGCCCGGTAACGCCTTGGGGCAAGCCTGCTCTCGGTTACAAGACCAGAAAGAAGAACAAGGCTTCCAACCAGTACATCGTCAAGAGAAGAAACCAGAAGTAGTTGAAGGAGGATACAGAAAACATGAGCAGATCCTTAAAGAAGGGCCCGTTCGTAGACAGAAAGCTGCTTAAGGCGATCGACGACATGAACGCTGCCAACGAGAAAAAGGTCATCAAGACCTGGTCCAGACCGTCAACGATCTTCCCCCAGATGGTCGGCCACACGATCGCAGTATACGACGGAAAGAAGCACATTCCCGTATATATTACAGAAGATATGGTAGGACACCGCCTCGGCGAATTCGCTCCCACCAGAACATTCAGAGGACATGCTGGTTCCTCCAAGGTTAAGTAGAAAGGAGATATACAATGGAAGCTAAGGCAGTTGCCAAATATGTAAGAATGTCTCCGACTAAGATCGCCCCCATTACCGACCTGGTAAGAGGCAAAGACCTGCAGGAGGCCCTGACCATTTTAAAGTTCACACCCGGCAAGGCATCTGAACTTGTAGAAAAAGTCGTTCAGTCCGCAGCAGCAAACGCTGAGAACAACCACGACATGGACGTTTCCAAGCTCTACATCGCAGAGATCTATGCGAACAAGGGCCCCACGATGAAGCGCTGGAGAGCCGGTGCTCAGGGCAGAGCGGGAATGATCCTCAAGAGAAGCAGCCACATCGGCGTAACTTTAAAGGAAAGATAATCGGTAGGAGGTTATTATGGGTCAGAAAGTTAGCCCGCATGGATTCAGAGTGGGCGTCATTAAAGACTGGGATTCCAAATGGTACGCAAATAAGAAGAACTTCTCCGATTATCTGGTAGAAGACAACAAGGTAAGAGATTACGTTAAGAAAAAGCTCTATCTGGCAGGCGTATCCAAGGTAGTCATCGAAAGAGCCGCAGAGAACCAGATGAGGATCAACGTCCTCACCGCGAAGCCCGGTATGGTCATCGGACGCGGCGGCGACGGTATCGATCAGCTGAAGACCGAGCTGGAAAAGCTCACCGGCAAGACCGTTGCATTAAATATCGTAGAACTCAGAAGACCTGAGACCGACGCTCAGCTCACCGCTGAGAGCATCGCTCAGGCCCTCGAACGCAGAGTTTCCTTCAGAAGAGCCATGAAGCAGGCCATCCAGAGAACCATGAAGGCCGGCTGCAAGGGCATCAAGGTGGTCATCAGCGGCCGTGTAGGCGGTGCTGAGATCGCCAGAAGCGAAAAGTATTCCGAAGGCAACGTTCCTCTTCACACCCTGCGCGCCAACATCGACTACGGTTTCACCGAAGCCGACACCCAGTACGGCCGCATCGGCGTAAAGGTATGGATCAATAACGGCGAAGTCCTGGAAAAGGGACTCCTGCCCTCCATCCCCGAGGAAAAGGAAAACAAGCGCGGCGAAGGCCGCAGAGGCGACAGACGTCAGAGAAGAGACGGCGACCGCCCCAGAAGAGAGCGTCGTGAAGGCGGCAGAGGCGGCAGATTCGAAGAAAAGCCCGTCAAGAAGTACGAGAATCCGAGAAAGCGCCCCGCTAAGCCCGCTGCTCCCGCAGAACCCGTAGTTGAAGAAGCTGCAGTAGAAGTGGAATCCTCCGCTCCCGCAGAAGAATAAGGAAGGAGGACAAAGCTTATGTTAATGCCTAAGCGCGTTAAGTACAGAAGACAGCACAGAGGCAGAATGACAGGCATCGCTACCAAAGGCAACACTGTTACCTACGGCGAATATGGCCTTGTCGCTCTGGAACCTGCCTGGATCACCGCAAACCAGATCGAGGCAGCCCGTATCGCCATGACCCGTTCCATCAGAAGAGGCGGTCAGGTATACATCAAAATTTTCCCTCACAAGTCGGTCACCAAGAAGCCCGCTGAAGTCCGTATGGGTTCCGGTAAAGGTGCTCCTGACCATTGGGTAGCAGTGGTCAAGCCCGGCAGAGTGATGTTTGAGATCAGCGGCGTAAGCGAAGAAGCAGCCAAGGAAGCTATGAGACTTGCTATGCACAAGCTTCCCATCAAGTGCAAATTCGTCAAGAAAGCCGACCAGAAGGACGGTGAAGCATAATGAAGATCGACAAGGTAAGAAATATGAGCCAGGCCGAGCTTGCTTCCGAAGAATTAAAACTCAAGAAGGAGCTCTTCAACCTGAGATTCCAGCATGTCACCGGACAGCTGGAGAATCCTCTCAAGATGAGAGAAGTGAAGAGAGATATCGCCAGAGTCAAGACCGCGCTCAGAGAAAAAGAGCTGGCGTCTGAGAAGTAGAGTGAAAGGAGGAAGCGAGAATGTCTGATAGAAACAGAAGAAAAACCCTGGTTGGCATCGTCACCAGCAATAAGATGGACAAGTCCATCGTCGTGTCGATCGAAGAAACCCGTCGCCACCCCCTTTACGGTAAATCTACAAAGATCACCAAGAAGTTCATGGCTCACGACGAGAACAACGAATGCCAGATCGGCGATAAAGTAAGAATCATGGAAACGAGACCCCTGTCCAAGTCCAAGAGATGGAGACTGGTGGAGATCGTTGAGAAGGTCAAGTAAGGAGGCACCAGATGATCCAGACAGAAACCAGACTGAAGGTTGCCGACAATTCCGGAGCAAAGGAACTCCTCTGCATCCGTATCCTCGGCGGCACAGGCCGTAAGTATGCAAATATCGGTGACATCATCGTATGTGCCGTAAAAGACGCGACCCCCGGCGGCGTCGTCAAGAAGGGTCAGGTCGTTAAGGCCGTTATCGTAAGATCCGCCACCGGCGCCAGAAGAGCAGACGGCAGCTACGTCAAGTTCGACCAGAACGCAGCCGTTATCATCAATGCAGATAAGCAGCCCGTAGGCACCCGTATCTTCGGACCGGTCGCCAGAGAGCTGAGAGAAAAGGGATTCATGAAGATCGTTTCCCTGGCCCCCGAAGTACTGTAAGGAGGACATGATCAATGAAAATTAAGAAGAACGATACCGTCCTCGTAATTGCAGGCAAGGACAAGGGCAAGAAGGGTAAGGTCCTCGCGGCTTTCCCCAAGAAGGAAACCGTCGTTGTGGAAGGCGTCAACATCCAGACCAAGCACGCCAAGGCCAAGCAGAACCAGCCTGCGGAGATCCGCAAGGTCGAAGGCCCCATCCACGTTTCCAACGTTATGTATTACGACACCAAGGCTAAGGCTCCCGTACGCATCGGCTACAAGGTAGAGAACGGCCACAAGAAGAGAATTTCCAAGAAGACCGGTCAGGTCATTGATTAATCGAAAGGAGGAATACCATGGCAGCAAGACTGAAGGAAAAGTACACGAACGAAGTTTTCCAGGCTCTGAACGATAAGTTCCACTATGCCAACGTTATGGAAGTCCCCAAACTCGAGAAGATCACCCTGAACATGGGTCTCGGAGATTGCAAGGACAATCCCAAGCTTCTGGAAATGGCAGTTGCGGAAATGGCGGCGATCGCCGGCCAGGCTCCCGTGGTCACCAAGTCCAGAAAATCCATCGCTAACTTTAAACTGAGGGCAGGCATGTCCGTAGGATGCAAAGTTACCCTTCGCGGCGACCGCATGTACGAATTTGCCGACAAGTTCTTCACCATCGCTCTTCCCCGCGTACGCGACTTCAAGGGCGTGAGCAAGAACTCCTTCGACGGCCGCGGCAACTACGCCATGGGCGTCAAGGAACAGCTGATCTTCCCCGAGATCGAGTACGATAAGGTGGAAAAGATCAGAGGCATGGACATCGTATTCACCACAACGGCAAAGACTGACGAAGAAGCCAAGGCTCTTCTCGAAATGCTCGGTATGCCGTTCGAAAAGTAGGAGGGCAAAATGGCTAAAACATCTCTTAAGGTTAAGCAGCAGAGAAAGCCCAAGCATTCTACCCAGGCTTACAACCGCTGCAAAATCTGTGGAAGACCCCACGCTTATTTAAGAAAGTACGGCATCTGCCGTATCTGCTTCAGAGAACTGGCTTACAAAGGGGAGATCCCCGGCGTAAAGAAGGCCAGCTGGTAATCGAGGAAGGAGGAACATCGAACATGACAATGACAGATCCTGTAGCAGATATGCTCACAAGAATCAGAAATGCAAACACTGCAGGCCATGCAACCGTAGATATCCCCGCTTCCAAGATCAAGAAGAACATCGCAGAGATCCTGGTAAAGGAAGGATATATCAAGGGTTATGAGGTAGTCGCAGGCGAGACGCAGGACACCATCCGGGTCACCATGAAGTACGGCCCCGAGAAGACCAAGGTCATCAGCGGCATCAAGAAGATCTCCAAGCCCGGCCTGAAAGTATACGCCAAGGCGAACGAAGTACCCAAGGTGCTCGGCGGACTCGGCATCGCGATCATCTCCACCTCCAGCGGGCTCATCACCGATAAGGAAGCCAGAAAGCTGGGCGTTGGCGGCGAAGTCATCTGCTACGTTTGGTAATAAGGAAAGGAGAAACAAATGTCCAGAATAGGAAAACTGCCTGTGACTGTTCCCAGCGGCGTCGAGATCACGATCTCCGACGGCAACCTTGTTACCGTAAAGGGCCCCAAGGGCACCCTGTGCGAACAGATCAGCAATAAGATCAAAGTTGAAGTAAAAGACGGCGCCGTCGAGCTGACCCCGGCAGACGAGTCCAGAGAGTGCAACTCTCAGCACGGTCTCGCCCGGACCCTGATCAACAATATGGTGCACGGCGTAACCACCGGTTTCGAAAAGAAGCTCGAGATGCAAGGCGTTGGATACAAGGCCGAGAAGAAGGGCAAGGAACTGGTTATGCAGCTCGGTTACTCCCATCCCGTCATTATGCCGGATCCCGAAGGCATCACCACGGAAGTCCCTGATGCGACGCACATCGTCGTTAAGGGCGCAGACAAGGCTCTCGTAGGCAACTACGCTGCCAACATCCGCAAGTGGAGAAAGCCGGAACCCTACAAGGGCAAGGGCATTCGCTACGAAGGCGAATACGTCCGCAGAAAAGAAGGCAAGACCGGTAAGTAGAGGAAGGAGTAAACGATTATGAAAAAAAGCAGAAATGACAATCGCGTCGCAAGACACGAAAGAGTCAGAGAACACGTATTCGGAACTCCCGAAAGACCCAGACTCTGTGTATTCAGAAGCTCCAAGAACATCTACGCTCAGGTCATCGACGACGTCAACGGCAAGACCTTAGTCTCCGCATCCTCCCTGGATAAGGACATCAAGGCAGAAGCAGCTTACGGCGGAAACAAGGAAGCTGCAAAGCTGGTCGGCGAAAAGATCGGAAAGGTGGCAAAGGACGCCGGTATCGAAGAAGTAGTCTTCGACAGAGGCGGCTACCTGTATCACGGCAGAGTAAAGGAACTGGCTGACGGTGCTAGAGCAGCCGGCCTGGATTTCTAAGGAGGATAGAAGAATGCAAAGAATTGATGCATCCAAGCTCGACCTGAAGGATTCTTCCATCGTTAATATCAGAAGAGTTACCAAGGTCGTTAAGGGCGGTAAGAACTCCAGATTCAGCGTTACGGTCGTAGTCGGCGACGGCAACGGTCACGTCGGTCTGGGCCTGGGCAAGTCCCAGGAGATCCCCGAAGCGGTCAGAAAGGCTACGGAAGACGCAAAGAAGGCTCTCATCCATGTTCCCATGGTAGGAACCACCATTCCTCACAGAAGCCTCGGCGTGTTCGGCGCAGGCAGAGTTCTGCTCATGCCCGCCGCTCCCGGTACCGGCGTGATCGCCGGCGGCAGCGCCCGTACCGTTCTGGAATATGCAGGCGTTAAGGACGTAAGAGCCAAGTCCATCGGCTCTTCCAACCCCGGCAACGTTGCATATGCCACCATGGAAGGTCTGAAGAACCTGAAGACCATAGAAGAAGTTGCCAAGCTGAGAGGCCTGAGCAAGGAAGAGATCTTAGGATAGGAGGGGACAGCAATGGGTAATCTCAAAATTACGTTAGTAAAGAGCACCATCGGTGAATCTCCCTATCAGAAGAAGGTAGTAAAGGCTCTTGGTCTCACCAAGCTGAACAAGAGCGTAGAACTTCCCGACACCCCGCAGACCCGCGGCGCTGTCAACAAGGTATCCCACCTGTTAAAAGTGGAAGAGCTGTAATAGGGAGGTGCGCATAAAATGAAACTTCATGAATTAAAAAAGCCCGAAGGCTCCACCAGAGCTCGTAAGAGAGTGGGCAGAGGTACAGGTTCCGGTCTGGGCACCACTTCCGGCCGCGGTATGAACGGTCAGAACTCCAGAAGCGGCGGCGGCACCCGTCTCGGTTTCGAAGGCGGCCAGATGCCCCTGTACAGAAGACTCCCCAAGAGAGGCTTCACCAACCATTGGAAAAAGGAATACGTAGGCGTTAACGTGGAAAAGCTGAACTGCTTCGAAGACGGCGCAACCGTTACTTCCCAGATGATCATCGATGCCGGCCTGGCCAAGAAGGTCACCGCAGGCGTTAAGATCCTGGGCGGCGGCGAGCTCAAGAAGAACCTTACAGTTCAGGCAGAAAAATTCAGCGACAGCGCTATCGAAAAAATCGTTGCCGCAGGAGGAAAGGCAGAGGTAATCTAATGGGCATGATCCAGACACTGGTTCAGGCCTGGAAGATCCCCGAAATGAGGAAGAAGATCCTCTACACCCTCATCATGATGGTGGTCTTCCGGCTTGGCTCCAACATCCCTGTTCCCTGCATCGACCGCAGCCAGCTGGCTGCCATGTTCGACGCCAACGAATCGGGTCTGTTCGGACTGTTTGACTTGTTCTCCGGCGGATCGTTCAGCAACTTTACGATCTTTGCGCTGAGCATCACGCCTTACATCACGGCATCCATTATCCTGCAGCTGCTGACCGTAGCCATTCCCAAGCTGGAAGAGCTGGCCAAGCAGGGACAGGAAGGGCAGAGAAAGATCGCTCAGTGGACCAGATATCTGACGGTCGTCCTGGCGCTCGTCCAGGCGATCGGCTACACGTTCGGTCTGTTCCGCAACGTGCTGTCCGACAACAGCATCTTTGCGAAGATCGTCATCGTGCTCACTCTGGTCGCAGGAACCGCGTTCCTGATGTGGCTGGGTGAACGGATCAACGAAAACGGCATCGGCAACGGTATCTCGCTCATCATTTTCGCAGGTATCGTTTCCCGCATCCCGACCAGCATCAGCCGGACCATCAAGGGTCTGTCTGCCGGGACCGTCTCTATCGTGAGCGTCATCATTTTTCTGATCTTCGCTCTGGCGGTCATCATGGGCATCGTCATGGTGCAGGAAGGCAACCGTAAGATCCCTGTCCAGTATGCAAAGAGAGTCGTTGGCCGCAAGATGTACGGTGGTCAGTCCACCCACATTCCTCTCAAGGTCAACCAGGCTGGCGTTATCCCCGTGATCTTCGCCATCTCCCTGCTGCAGATCCCCGCTACGATCGCCTACATGACAGGCAACGACAACGGGTTCTCCCGCTTCGTAGCGAAATACCTGAGCACGACCGGCACGCCGGGCATCTGGATCTATCTGGTCCTGGATATCCTGCTCATCATCTTCTTCACGTATTTCTACGGCTCCATCACGGTCAACCCGCTGGAGATCGCAGATAACATGAAGGCAAACGGCGGCTTTATCCCCGGCATCCGTCCGGGCAAACCGACCTCGGATTACATCGGCAAGGTGCTGTCCAGACTGAACTTCGCCAGCGCGATCTTCCTGGCCATCATCGCTGCCATTCCTATCATCATCGGACATTTCACCAGCTTCTCTTCGAGCTTCGGCGGAACGTCCCTCATCATCGCTGTGGGTGTTGCCCTCGATACCATGAAGGCACTCGAAACACAGATGGTCATGAGAAATTACAGCGGTTTCTTAAAGTAGGAGGCTCGTTATGAAGCGCGTAGTACTGCTGGGACCCCCGGGCGCCGGCAAAGGCACCCAGGCGACAAGGATCGCTGAAAAGTACAATATTCTGCACATCTCTACCGGAGACATCTTCCGTGCCAACGTCAAGGAAGGGACTCCGCTGGGCAAGAAGGCCAAGGAGTATATGGACCAGGGCCTTCTCGTCCCGGACGAGCTGGTGTGCGACCTGGTGGAAGACCGGGTCAGCAAGGAAGACTGCGCAAACGGTTACCTGCTGGACGGCTTCCCCAGAACCGTCTTCCAGGCGGAGCACTTCGACAGATTCCTGCAAGAAACCGGTGCTCAGCTGGATAAGACCGTAGACATCGAAGTGGCGGAAGACATCCTGCTGCCGAGAATGATCGGCAGAAGAGTCTGCAGACAGTGCGGTCGTCCCTATCACGTAACGACCATGCCCCCCAAGGTGGAAGGCGTGTGCGACGTGTGCGGCGGCGAAGTGTACCAGAGAGCGGACGACAAAGAAGAGACCGTCCTCAACCGCTTCAAGGTCTACCAGGAACAGACCAGTCCTCTGATCGAATACTACAAGAAGAGCGGACGGCTGGCCGTCATCGACGGCAGCAAGAAGATGGATGAAGTATTCGAAGACATCTGCGCCATCCTCGGAGAGTAAGTCATGATCGTACTGAAATCCCACGAAGAGATAGAGCTGATGGCCAAGGCCGCTTCGGTAACGGCCGCCATGCTGGAAGAGATCCCAAACATCTTAATGCCCGGCATGACGACGCTGGAGCTGGACCATTGGTGCGAGGACTACATCCTGCGCCACGGCATGAAGCCTGCCTTTAAAGGGTACGGCGGATTCCCCGGCACTGCCTGCATCTCCGTCAACGAGGAAGTCGTCCACGGCATTCCGACCAAGAGACGCGTCCTCAACGAAGGAGACATCGTAAGCGTAGACCTGGGAACCATCTACAAAGGCTTTTACTCCGACGCTGCCCGGACCTACCCTGTAGGAAAGGTCAGCGAGGAGGCCCAAAAGCTGATGGACGTTGCCGAAGGCAGCTTCTTCGAAGGTCTGAAGTTCTGCAAAAAGGGACATCGCCTCGGCGACGTATCCCACGCGATCCAGACGTATGTGGAGGCCAACGGCTTCTCCGTCATCCGCGATTACGTAGGACACGGCGTAGGACGGGAACTGCACGAAGATCCGCAGATCCCCAACTACGGCAAGGCAAATCACGGCCCGCAGCTGGTCCCCGGCATGGTGATCGCTGTGGAACCGATGATCGCAGCCGGTGAGTACGATGTGGAAGTTCTGAGCAACGGCTGGACCGCGGTCACACTGGACCGCTCCTGGGCGGCTCACTACGAAAACACGATCGTCATCACCGAGGATGAACCGAGATTGCTCACAAAGCTTTAGACACGCAAAGGAGGAGCCCGCTATGGCGAAAAAAGACAGCATCGAAGTATTCGGCACAGTGCTGGAAGCTCTGCCCAACGCGATGTTCAAGGTAAAGCTTGAGAACGATTTCATCGTAATGGCGCATATTTCCGGCAAGATGAGGATGAACTTTATCCGTATCCTCCCCGGTGACCGGGTCCGCATGGAGCTCAGCCCCTACGACCTGTCCAAGGGACGGATCACCTGGAGAGATAAATAATCCTACCAACAGGAGGAATCAAACAATGAAAGTTAGAGCATCAGTCAAGCCCATCTGCGAAAAGTGCAAGGTGATCAAGCGCAATGGCAAAGTCATGGTCATCTGCGAGAACCCCAAGCATAAGCAGGTCCAGGGTTAATAACCGAAACGGTTACTGTGTTCCGGCGGGCGGCGAACCGCCTTATACGGAACGTAAATTATAAACAATAGTTGCAGTACAATAGGAGGTAACATTTATGGCTCGTATAGCCGGTGTCGATCTGCCCAGAGAAAAGAGAGTGGAGATCGGCCTTACCTACATCTATGGTATTGGTCTTCCCACTTCCAGACTCATCCTGGACAAGGCGGGCATCAACCCCGACACCAGAGTGAAGGACCTTACCGAAGAAGAAGTAGGTTCTATCCGTAAGATCATCGATTCCGAATACGTCGTGGAAGGCGATCTCAGAAGAGAAGTTTCCATGAACATCAAGCGCCTGATGGAGATCGGCTGCTACAGAGGAATCAGACACAGAAGAAACCTGCCCGTTCGCGGACAGAACACCAAGAACAACAGCCGCACCCGCAAGGGCCCGAAGAAGACTGTTGGTCGCAAGAAGAAGTAGGGAGAAGGAGGTAAGCTACAATGGCAACAGTAAAGAAGACTGTACGCAAAAAGAGAAGAGAGCGTAAGAACATTGAAAGCGGTCAGGCTCATATCCAGGCTTCCTTCAATAACACCCTCGTAACGCTGACAGACCTGAACGGCAACGCCCTCAGCTGGTCCAGCGCCGGTTCCCTCGGTTTCAAGGGTTCCAGAAAGTCCACTCCGTTCGCCGCACAGATGGCTGCAGAAGAAGCTGCCAAGGGCGCAATGGAACACGGTCTCAAGACCGTAGAAGTATACGTAAAGGGTCCCGGCTCCGGCAGAGAAGCTGCCATCAGAGCCCTGCAGACTGCAGGCCTTAACATCACCATGATTAAGGACATCACACCCATTCCTCACAACGGCTGCAGACCGCCGAAGAGAAGAAGAGTTTAGTAAGGGAGGAACGACAATATGGCAAGATATACTGGACCTTCCTGCAGACTTTGCAGAAGAGAAGGACAGAAACTGTTCTTAAAGGGCGAAAGATGCTACAGCGGCAAGTGCGCTCTGGAGAAGAGATCCTATGCTCCCGGCCAGCACGGCCAGGGCAGAAAAAAGAGCTCCGAATACGGTAATCAGCTCAGAGAAAAGCAGAAGTGCAAGAGATTCTACGGACTGCAGGAGACGCAGTTCAGAAACCTCTTCGAAAAGGCTGCTGCCAAGAAGGGCATCACCGGTGATAACCTGCTGATCATGCTGGAAACCAGACTGGACAACGTCGTTTTCAGAATGGGTCTCGCTTCCTCCAGAAAGGAAGCCCGTCAGCTGGTCACCCACGGCCACTTCACCGTAAACGGCAAGAAGGCAGACATCCCCTCCATGGCTCTGAAGGCCGGAGACGTTGTCGCCGTTAAGGAAAAGAGCACATCTTCCCCGAAGTTCAAGGAAATTAAGGAAATGACCATCAGCACTCCTGCCTGGGTCACGATCGACACGCAGAAGCTGGAAGGCAAAGTTCTCGCGATGCCCACCAGAGATCAGATCGACACGCCGGTTGCAGAACACCTGATCGTCGAACTTTACTCCAAGTAATCGGTAAACTGATTCTTGGAACACTTGAACAGAAGGAGGGACTAAAAAGTGATCGAAATCGAAAAGCCAAGCATCGAATGTGTGCATTCCGATACAGACCCAAGCTACGGCAAATTTATCGTTGAACCCCTCGAACGCGGATACGGCAACACGCTGGGCAACAGCTTAAGAAGGATCCTTCTCAGCTCCCTGCCCGGTGCAGCCGTTACTTCCGTAAGAATTGACGGAATTCTGCACGAATTCTCCACCATCCCCGGCGTCAAGGAAGACGTTACGGAGATCATTCTGAACCTCAAGAAGCTTGCTCTGGCTCTTCACGGCCAGGACAAGGTGCGCGCCATCATCAACGCGACCGGACCCAAGGAAGTCGTTGCGGCGGACATCATCTCCGACGGAAGCCTGGAGATCTTCAATCCGGATCTGCATATCGCAACTCTGGAAGATGGTTCTACACTGTCCATGGAGCTCAACATCTCCACAGGCAGAGGCTACGTGCCTGCAGATCAGAACAAGGACGAGAATACGCCTATCGCGGTCATCCCCATCGACAGCATCTATACGCCCGTGCGTAAGGTGAACTACACGGTGGAGAACACCCGCGTCGGACAGGTGACCGACTACGAGCGCCTGATCCTCGAGATCTGGACCGATGGCAGCATCGTTCCGGAAGAAGGCGTTGCCATCGGCGCGAATATCATGAAGGAGCACCTGGAGCTCTTCACCAGCCTCTCCGAGACCGGCGAGAAGTTCCCCATCCTCAAGGAAAGAGAAGAGGATAAGAAGGAAAAGGCTCTGGAAATGAGCATCGAAGAACTGGAGCTGTCCGTCCGTTCGTTCAACTGCTTAAAGCGTGCAGGAATCAACACGGTCGAAGAGCTTACGCAGAAGTCGGAAGCGGACATGATGAAGGTCCGCAACCTCGGCAAGAAGTCTCTCGACGAAGTGAAGCACAAACTGGAAGAATTAGGACTGGGCCTCAGACCCAGCGACGAATAGGAGGACACGAAAAATGACCGGATACAGAAAGCTGGGCGTCAACTCAGCGCACAGAAGATCCATGCTGAGAAATCTGGTTACCGACCTCTTCAAGTATGGCCGCATTCAGACCACTGACTGCAGAGCCAAGGAAGCTAGAAGAGAGGCGGAGAAGATGATCACGCTGGCAAAGCGCGGCGATCTTCACGCAAGAAGACAGGCTCTCGCTTACATCAAGGATGAAGACGTAGTTACGAAGCTGTTCGAAGAAATCGGACCCAAGTACGATGGACGCAACGGCGGCTACACCCGCATCCTGAAGCTCGGCCCCCGTCAGGGAGACGTTGCAGAGGCTGTTTTCCTCGAACTGGTATAATCAGTTGACTTAAACACAAAAACCGCTCACAGAGCCGATTAGAGGCCTTGTGGGCGGTCTTTTGTTGTACGGGTGACCCGGGGAGGGGCTCGGTTGCACCTGCTTCGTGCGGGTTCGGGAATCTGGTGTTTCATCGGTTTCTTTCGCGGGAAGTTCCGGGTCCGCGGGCCAAACTCGCGCAGTTTCGTCTATGCGAAACTGTGCTCGGACATGGCCCGCCGCGCGGAGCACGCCCGGCAACTTATTCCGCTCAGAAACCGGAAACACCGACGATTCCCTCACATGCATTCAGCCGGTGCAGCCGAGCCGGGTTTTATTTTCACACGAACTGTAAGATAATAATCTAAACATCGTGTATATAGGTGAAAGGGGTGCACACCTATGGAAGACGAAAAAATCGTCCGGCTATATTGGGACAGAGACGAACAGGCAATCGCAGAATCCTCTGCCAAATATGGAGCCTACTGTGGATCCATCGCCGGCAATATCCTGGAAAGCGCTTCGGATGCGGAAGAATGCGTCAACGATACCTGGCTGCGTGCCTGGAATGCCATGCCGCCGCACCGGCCTTCCCTTTTGTCTGTGTTTCTGGGGAAGATCACGCGAAATCTGGCCTTCGACCGATATAAGGCGCTGCGCCGGAACAAGCGGGGCGGCGGACAGATGGAGCTGGTGCTGGACGAGCTTTCGGAATGTGTTTCCGGCCGGGATGACCCGGAGAACAGCTGGCAGGCAGAAGAACTGCGCCGAGAGATCGATGCATTTCTGCAGGGCTTGCCGGAAGAGCAGCGGGCCATGTTTCTGCTCCGCTACTGGTATGCAGACAGTGTTCGGGTGATCGCAGCGCGCTTCGGCCGAAGCGAAAACAACGTTTCCGTAGCCCTCAGCCGGATGCGGGCGAAACTGAAGAAGCATTTGCACGAAAGGGGTTATGAAATATGAAGAACGAAGAACTTTTCGAACTGCTGGGGGATGCAGACGAAAACAGCGTGCGCGATGCAAAACAGGCGCGTGCCCGGAGAAACCGTTCTGCCTGGGTCAAATGGGCTGCGCTGGCTGCCTGCCTCGCGCTTGCAGCCGCGGCGGTCCTGCCGCACCTGGGAAGCGGAAGCGCAGGTCCGATGCAGGGGCTTAAGATCCCGTCCGGGGTCAAGTGGATCAGCCCGGTCTATGCGGAGCCCGTCGCAGGGAAGATGAGCGCGCAGGAATTCGTGGAAAGCGACGCACACTGGCAGTGGTGGCAGGAGTATCGTCAGAAGGCAGAGGCATCGGAGCCCTGTCAGGAGGAGATGGGGCCGTATTATGCGGCCATGATGGAACAGCTGCTTCCCGCAGAGGATGAGAACACTGTCTGCTCGCCGCTGAACCTCTATCTTGCCTTCGCCATGCTGGCAGAAGTCTCGGATGGCGGCACCCGGCAGCAGATCTTGGACCTGCTGCATGCAGCGGATATCGAAACGCTGCGCCGGCGGGTAGGCCAGCTTTGGGACAGCAACTATGTGGATACGCCCATGCTAAAGAGCCTGCTGGCCAATTCCGTCTGGCTCCGGGATACGGATCTTTACAACGAAGAGACGCTGCAGACGCTGGCGGATCGGTATTTCGCATCCTCGTTTCGCGGTGAACCGGGCTCTGAATCGATGGACAAGGCACTGCAGGCCTGGACGAATGCAGGCACCGGCGGACTGTTGTCCGACTATACGAAGGACCTGAAGCTGTCTTCGGACACGGTGATGGCGCTGGTGTCCACGCTGTACTATAAGGCGACCTGGACAGAGGAATTCTATCCGGGGATGACTACACAGGAGATCTTCCACGGCACTAAGGGGGATATGCCTGTAGACATGATGCACAAAACGGACACGCTGGGGGTATACCGGACCGGCGCCTTTACCGCGCTGGGCTTAAGCCTGAACGACAGCGGCGCCATGTACTTCTTCCTTCCGCGGGAAGGGGTGGATGTAAATGACCTTGCCGCCGATCTGAATGTGCTGAAGACGCTGGCCGCAAACCGCAACCGCATCGATGAGGGCTGGTCCTTCCCGCTGGTGCATCTGTCCGTTCCGAAGTTCAGTATCTCGCAGAAAACGGATCTGCTGGATGCCATGGCGGAGCTGGGCCTCACCGATGCGCTGGATCCGCAATTCTCCGACTTTACCCCGCTGACGGAACAGTTGGAAGGTCTTTACGTCAGCAGTGCAGAACACGCTGCACTGGTGGAGATCGATGAAAACGGCGTAACAGGAGCAGCCTATACGGAAATGGCAATAGCGGAAGGCGCCGCAGAACCAGAAGATGAGATCGACTTTATTCTGGACCGCCCGTTCCTGTTTGCGGTCACTGGAGGGGACGGCAGCATCCTGTTTGCAGGGGCCGTCAGGAATATTGAGTAAGCGTGGCGAAGGCTGCACCTGCTGAGTACATGTGAGGGGTGGGCCGACAGCAGCATAGGCCCACCCTCTCATGTGCATAGAGGGACAGTCCCCTTGTGCACGGCATCTGTGATACAATAGAACCGACAGCAAAGGAGGTTCTTATGAAACTCGCAATTATTTATGATTCGAAAACAGGTAATACAGCGCAGTGCGGACAGTGGATCGCAGAAGGCGCAGCAAAAGTCGAAGGCGTAGAGGCCAAATGCTTCGCCATCGAAAACGTGGACGAAGATTTTGTAAAGGAAGCCGGCGGCGTCATCCTCGGCAGCCCGTCCTATTACGCTCTGATGACGGCTAACCTGCGCACCTGGCTTTTGGAAAAGGGCGGAAAGCTGAATCTGGCCGGCAAAGTGGGCGGTGCCTACGCCACGGAACAGTACACCCACGGCGGGGGCGACCTCGTTATCCAGTCCATCCTCACCAACGAGATGGCGCTGGGCATGCTCTGCTATTCTTCCGGCGGTGCCTTCGGCCACCCGGTCATCCATCTTGGGCCTGTGGGGGTCAACAACAACGTGGAAAAGGTGCATCTCGAAGACTTTAAGGACTACTTTACCATCTACGGCGAGCGCTTTGCCGCCAAAGCGAAAGAGATCAGCAAATAGAATAGATCGACAGAAAGAGGTTGCAGCATGAAAAAACGTTCTATCACAGTTCTGCTCATCGTTTGCCTTGCGCTGCTCCTGGCAGCCTGCACGAAGGCGGAAGAAACGCCTGCCATCTCGGACGTGGGCATCATCCACGAGCCGGAGTTCGGCGGCGTGTACATCAAGAACACGATCGATGAGTTCAACGCCAAGGGTTTTGCCTACGGCGACAGCGTGGATCTGACGTTCTCCAACGGCTATACGCTGGAGGACCTGCCCTACTACAACGGCTATTACGTGCAGACCGGCCAGCCGCTGCTGATCGCCTATCCGGGCTACGACTACATCAAGGCCGCCATCAACAACGGCGACGACCTGTGGGTCGTGGCCGGGCTGTCCGAGGACGACACCACCTCGGTGACCCTTCGCGAAGCCGGCAAATACAAGGACATCCAGGAAGCACGGGACATCCACTATAAAGACGACCGCAGCCTGTTCGAAAGCGACGAGGTCTTCGCCAATTTCCGGGCGATGCAGACCAGCGGATTCAGACCGGGCATCCTCTACCGCTCCGCTTCCCCCTGCGACAACCAGCACAACCGGGCGCCTTACGTGGATGCGCTCATCCAAAGCGCAGGTGTGAAATACATCCTGGACCTGGCGGATACGGAAGAAAAGATCGCCGGCTATATGGCGAAGGAGGACTTCGCTTCCCCATATTTCGCTGAACTTCATGAAAACGGCTGCGTGGACCCCATCGGCCTCAACATGAACTTCGGATCCGAGGAATTCCGGGGTAAGATCGCTGCCGGGCTCACCCGGATGGCGGAAGCGGACGGCCCTTACCTGATCCACTGCACGGAAGGCAAAGACCGCACCGGCTTCGTCTGCATGCTGCTCGAGGCCCTGTGCGGTGCGAGCTACGAGGAGATCCGAGACGATTATATGGTCACCTACGACAACTATTATCAGATCTCCCCCGAAAAAGACCCGGCCCGCTACACCACCATCGTCGAGAACGTCCTCGACCCCATGATCCGCAGCATGGCAGGGGATGAGACGCTGGACGTGCAGGCCGCAGATCTGTCCGAAGCCGCAGAAAACTTCCTGCTCTCCGGCGGCATGAAGACCGAGGAGATCGAGGCGTTAAAGGCGAAGATCATGGAATAGCGCTGCGCTTCTTCCTGCATATTTCTCTTGTATTACAGAAAGCCCGAAATGCTTGAAATTTCGGGCTTTTTTGTTACAATAAAAGGACTATGGACCAAACAAGACAGGAGCAACAACAGAATAAAAAGAACAACACGCAGCTGCTGCTCCGTTTCCTGAAAGGGAGCAAGCTTCTTTTTGTGCTGAGCATCGCCTGCTCCGCGCTGGTGACCCTGGTCGACATGCTCAATCCGCAGATCATCCGTGCAGCGATCGACAACGCGATCGGCGGACAGGCGTCACAGTTCCCTGGGTGGGTCAACGAATTCGTGGACTCCCTGGGCGGTTTCGCATACCTGGGACAGCACCTGTACCTGATGGCGCTGGCCATCGCAGGTCTTGCCGTCGTCCGGGCCCTGGCCCAGTACGGCACCACCTTGCTCAACACGAGAGCGTCCGAGAACTTCGTCAAGAGCATGCGCGACAAGCTGTTTGCGCACATCTCCCGGCTGCCTTTTGCCTGGCACATGAAGAACCACACCGGCGACATCATCCAGCGCTGCACCACCGACGTGGACCGCATCCGCACCTTCGTAGCGGAACAGCTCACCTCGGTGCTGCGCATTACCATCCTCATGGCGATGGGCGTCGCCTTCATGTTCTCGATGAATGCGCCGATGGCTGCCATCGCCGTAGCGCCGATCCCCCTCATCCTGGCGTATTCCGTCTTCTTCCGCAAAGAGATGGAAGAAGGGTTTATGAAGTGCGACGAGCAGGAGGGCAAAGTCTCCGCCGCCGTGCAGGAGAATCTGACGGGCGTGCGCGTCGTGCGGGCGTTCGCGGCGGAAGCGAGGGAGCGCAAGCGCTTCGAGGAGACTAATCAGGTCTACACGGATCTCTGGGTTCACATGGCACACATCATGGGCCGCTTCTTCTCCATCCAGGACATCCTCTGCGGCCTGCAGATCCTGCTGGTGACGTGCTTCGGGGCGGTGTTCGCGGTCAAAGGCCGCATGACCCCGGGCGAATACGTGGCCTTCATCTCCTATAACGGCATGCTGAGCTTCCCGATCCGAAGACTCGGCCGCATGCTGTCCGAGATGTCCAAGGCCGGCGTGTCTTTGGAGCGCCTTGCCTACATTATGGATTCCGAAGAGGAGAAGGACAGACCGGGTGCAGGCGAAGCGGACATGCACGGCGACATCGTTTTCGAACATGTGGATTTCGCCTACGAAAACGGTCCGAAGATCCTGGAGGACATCGACCTGACGATCCCCGCCGGCAGCACGCTGGGCATCTTAGGCGGCACCGGAAGCGGCAAGTCTACGCTTATGCTGCTGCTGGACAAGCTGTACGAAGTGTCGGAAGGAGAAGGCCGCATTACGATCGGCGGCACCGATATCCGGGATATCCGCGCAGAATTTCTGCGAAAAAACATCGCCATCGTGCTGCAGGAGCCCTTCCTGTTCAGCCGTTCCATACAGGACAACATCGGCATCGCCAGAGAAGGCATCACGCGGGAACAGGTGGAAGAAGCCGCCCGGGATGCCTGCCTTGCCGCGTCCATCGAAAATTTCTCCGAAGGCTACGAGACCTTCGTGGGCGAGCGCGGCGTGACCCTTTCAGGGGGTCAGAAACAGCGCACTGCAATCGCCCGGGCCCTCACCCAGAACGCTCCCGTCATGATCTTCGACGACTCCCTGTCCGCCGTGGACTCGGTGACCGACGCGAAGATCCGCGGCGCCCTGGAGGAGCGCTTCGGTACGGCGACGATCATCCTCATCTCCCACAGAATCACGATGCTCTCCAAGGCGGACCAGGTCGTGGTGCTGGAGAACGGGCGCATCACGGAAAAGGGCACGCCGGACGAGCTGAAGACGGCCGGAGGCATCTATCAGAAGATCTACGAGATTCAGCTGGGGGTCGCGGAAGGCCGTCACGCCGAAAGCGGAAAGGAGGCTGCGCATGAATAAGCAGGAGAAAAAAGTGCGGCTGCCTTTCTTCGGCATCCCCAAGCTGCTGCCCTTTGCCAGAACCTATAAAAAGAGCTTTGCGCTCATCGTGTTTATCCAGATCCTCTGCGGTCTGTCGGATGCGGCGCGCCCCGTGCTGCAGAAATTTGCGTTAGACCATTTCGTAAAGGCCGGTACGCTGGACGGCATCGGGACCTACGCGCTGCTGTATGCGCTTCTCATCGTGGCGACGGCGGCCATCACCTACGTGAGCGTACGGGTCTGCCTTGCAACGGAGCTGCGCCTGGACCGGGATATGCGCAACAAGGCCTTTGCCCACCTGCAGGAACTGTCCTTCGACTACTACAATCAGAACAGCGTGGGCTACATCCATGCGCGGGTCATCAGCGACACCAGCCGCATCGGCGAGCTGTTTACCTGGCAGCTGTTCGACGGCGTCTACTTCCTGCTGTACATCCTGAGCGCCGCGGTCGTGATGCTCAGCATCAACGCGCGCCTGACGGGCTACGTGTTCCTTGTGGTGCCCATCATCGCGGTCTTTTTCGCGATGTTCCAGGGCCGGCTGTTCGACCTGCACCATCAGATCCGGGAGATCAATTCGAAGATCACCGGAAACTTTAACGAAGGAATTACCGGGGCGAAGACTATCAAGTCTCTTGCGATCGAGGAGAAGATCGACAGCGACTTCATGGCGGAGACCACCCGCATGAAGCACAAGGTGCTGCAGTCCGCGAGGACCTACGGCGCGTTCTCCATGGTCACCAATCTGGCGTCTTCCTGCGCCCTGGCCCTCGTCCTGTGGAAGGGCGGCATCCTGGCCTCCGACCAGGTGGGTACGTTCTCGCTCTTCATGAGCTACGCCCAGGACCTGATGGAACCGGTGCGCTGGCTGGTGGAGGTGCTGTCGCTGCTGGTCCAGACCCAGGTGAACATCGGCCGCTTTACAAATCTGCTGGAGCTTACGCCCACCGTCACCGATACGCCGGAGGTGGTCGCGAAATACGGCGACGCGTTTGACCCGAAGAAGGAAAACTGGGAACCCATCCGGGGCGACATCGAATTCGAACACGTGGACTTCCGCTATCCGGACGCGGCGGAGGACGAATACGTTTTAAAAGACTTTAACCTGAAGATCCCCTTCGGCACGAACCTTGCCATCGTAGGGGAGACCGGCGCGGGCAAATCCACGCTGGCCAGTCTCATCTGCCGGTTCTATGAACCGACCCAAGGCCGCCTGTTGATCGACGGCAGAGATGCCAGAGAGCGGTCCCAGCTGTGGCTGCATTCGGCGCTGGGCTACGTGCTGCAGTCGCCCCATCTGTTCTCCGGCACCATCCGGGAAAACCTGCTGTACGGCAGACCGGATGCGACGGAAGAGGAGATCTGGGATGCGATTCGGCTCGTATCGGCAGAAGGCGTGATCGCCAAGCTGGAGAAGGGACTCGACACCGACGTGGGAGAGGGCGGCGATCTGCTGTCCACCGGCGAAAAACAGCTGATCTCCTTCGCCCGGGCCATTCTGGCCCAGCCGAAGATCGTGGTGCTGGACGAAGCCACCGCTTCGGTGGACACGCTGACGGAGCAGAAGATCCAGGCGGCAATCGATACCGTCATCCGAGGTCGCACGTCCATCGTTATCGCCCACCGGCTGTCTACCGTTAAGGACGCAGACATCATCCTGGTGGTGCAGGACGGCAAAATCATCGAGCAGGGCCGGCACGAAGAACTGCTGGCAGCGAGAGGCCACTACTACGACCTCTGGACCCGCCAGTACGAAGACGCGGCCATCGCGGAGGCGTGGAAAGAACAAAAGAAATAAAAATGAACGAACCGTCCCCGTTCGTTCACAACCTCTTCATTTGCATTCCGCGCGGAGATTTGATAGGCTAATAAACAGGATAGATCTATCGAACAAAAGGAGGTATGAATGGTAAAGGAATCCATGGCATTTCTGCAGCAGGCGGATCCGCAGGTAGCGGAAGCGATCGGTCTGGAGCTGAAACGCCAGCAGCGCAACATCGAACTCATCGCATCGGAAAACATCGTCAGCGAAGCGGTCCTGGCGGCGGCCGGCAGTGTGCTTACCAATAAATACGCAGAAGGATACAGCGGTCACCGGTACTACGGCGGCTGCGAATACATCGATCTGGTGGAAAACCTGGCTGTTGAACGGGCGAAGCAGCTGTTCGGCGCGAAATTTGCCAACGTGCAGCCCCATTCCGGCGCCAATGCCAACCACGCGGTGTACATCGCGCTCTGCAGCCCCGGCGACACGGTACTGGGCATGGATCTGGATCACGGCGGTCATCTGACCCACGGCAGCAAGGCCAACGAATCCGGCAAGAATTACCGCATCGTAAGCTACGGGCTGAATCCCGAGACCGAGACCATCGATTACGACGAGCTGCGGCGCCTGGCGTTGGCGGAAAAGCCGAAGATGATCATCGCAGGCGCCTCGGCCTATCCGCGGGTCATCGACTTTAAGAAGTTCCGGGAGATCGCGGACGAATGCGGTGCCTACCTGATGGTGGACATGGCGCACATCGCGGGCCTGGTGGCGGCGGGACTGCATCCGTCTCCCATGGAATATGCGCACGTCGTTACCAGCACGACCCACAAGACCCTGCGCGGTCCCCGGGGCGGCCTCATCCTGACCAACGACGAAGCGATCGCGAAGAAGATCAACTCTGCGATCTTCCCCGGCACCCAGGGCGGTCCGCTGGAGCACATCATCGCGGCCAAGGCAGTGGCTTTCGGCGAAGCGCTGAAGCCGGAATTCAAGGCGTATCAGGAGCAGATCGTAAAGAATGCGAAGGTGCTGGCGGACGAGCTGCTGGCCTGCGGCTTCGATCTGGTATCCGGCGGCACAGACAACCACCTGATGCTGGTGGACCTGCGCAATTTCAACATCTCCGGCAAGGAGATGGAGGAGCGGCTGGACAGCGTTTACATCACCGCCAACAAGAACAAGATCCCCGGCGATCCTCTGCCCGCGTCTCAGACCAGCGGCATCCGCGTCGGCACGCCTGCCGTTACGACCCGAGGCTTTAAGGAAGAGGAGATGAAGACGATCGCCCGCTGCCTGTATATGGCGGCTGCCGAATATGAAAAGGCGGACGAGATCCGCGCCATGGTGGAGCAGCTCTGCAGCGCGCATCCGATCTATTAGGTCACTGTTGTCCTTTACTCCCCATATGTGGTAAAATACCCCTTGCGATTGTTTTTGCAAGGGGTTTTCTTATGTACGACTATTCTGTGGATCAGTGGATCCTTTTATTTTTTCTGTATTCCCTGGCGGGCTACGTCTGGGAGGTGCTCTACGTTTCCGTGCGCAGCCATAAATGGGTGAACCGCGGATTCCTGTTCGGTCCCATCCTTCCTATCTACGGCTTCGGTGCCATCACGATCCTGCATGCGGCGATCCCGGCAGGGCGGAACTGGCTGCTGGTGGCGCTGTTCGGCGCGGTCGCTGCGACAATCCTGGAATACATCACCGGAGCACTCATGGAGAGGCTGTTCGGCATTCGCTACTGGGACTATACGAATGACCCGGGCAACATCAACGGCTACATCTGCCCCCGGGCCACGATAGGTTGGGCGCTGTTTTCCGTGCTGCTGGTGCGCTGGGTGCATCCGTATTTCGACGGTGCTCTGCAGTATTTTACCGGCGCTTGGGTGCAGATCTTCTCCCATGCCCTGATGGCAGGGCTCGCTGTGGATACCACGATCTCCGCGCGGCAGGCTCTGGACTTCAAGGCGCTGCTGCAGGAGATGGCGGAAGAAGATGAACGGCTGGCCGCCGCGCTGGCGCGGGCGGAGCGGGTCAAGGACAAGGTGGATGCGAAGATCGCCTACCTTGATATGAACGGCAACGGCATCCCGGATGTAGAAGAGCTTCGTGCGCGGGTGGCAGATGCAAAGGTCGAAGCCAGGGCGAGAAGCGAGCGGCTGAGAGGGGTCATCGAGCGGGCCAACGAACGCCGGCCGAAGCCTTTCGCCGCAGCCAAGCGCATCCTGCGCAACAATCCGACCGCCTATTCCAAGCGCTTTGAATCCCTGATCGAGCGGATCCGGGAGATGGCGGAAGAAGCGGAGAAAAATAATTTTTAAAAATGTTAGCACTCATGCTTGACGAGTGCTAACAAAAGTGGTATAACATAGTTGTCCAAAGGAAAAGGACCGGAGCGGGGTGCTCCGGACAACCATAAATGAATGTTTCTAAAAGGAGGGACACAAAATGTTACTTATGCCTAGTGTATTCAGAAATAACCTGTTTGATGATTTCTTCGACGATTTCGACCATCCTGTAAAGAGAGTGCAGAATCCGCAGAACACGCTGATGCGCACCGACGTTAAGGAGACCGAAAAGTCCTACGAACTGGATGTGGAACTGCCCGGCGTCAAGAAGGAAGACGTGAAGGCTCAACTGAACGACGGCTACCTCACCATCTCCGCAGAGACCAAGTTCGACAACAGCGACGAGCACGAAGGAAAATACATCCGCCGCGAGAGATATTACGGCACCAGCAGCAGATCCTTCTACGTGGGCGAAGAACTCACCGAAGAGGATATCAAGGCCAAATTCGAAGATGGTATCCTGAAGATCTCCGTGCCCAAGAAGCAGCCGGAAGAGAAGATCGAGACCCCGAAATTCATTCAGATCGAGGGTTAAGGCCTGCCAAACCAGACCCTGCCTCCAAAGGGATTGAGATAGAGAGTACTTGCTAAGCACAAAAAAGGCGCAGCCCGTAAGGGATGCGCCTTTTGCTGTATTTTTACGCCTTATTCCACGACGCAACCCAGCTGCAGCACGTCGCTCACCGGGTCGTGCTCGCCGCTGGGTCGGTTCAAGATGAGCTGGATGACGTGGAACCAGCCCGTGGGCGTAAGGCCCCGGGCGCGGGCATTTGCTGCCAGGGTCAGTATGCGGTCGGGAAGGTCCGTGACCCGCCCGTGCCACGTGACGGACAGGATGCGCCGGGACTGCACTGTGCCTGCCCCCTGCAGCCGTTTCAGGTGGGTGAGGATCGGCACGCAGATGTGGTAGCGGTAGCTCCCCGGCCTGTATATGCCTTCCGCCAGATCCGGCCGCTGCACCCGCATAAAGGGACGGCGGTCCCAGTTGAGCCGGCAGCCGGCGCGGATCGCCTCCGTGATGGTCTCCTGCAGATACTGCCCCAGATCGTAGCGGCTGCCCTCCACGTCGTAGCTTTTGATATAGCAGAGCGTCTCCGGGATCTGCAGCAGTTCGACTTCCGTCGTGGAATCCTGCATCGTGCGCTTCTTTAACTCCGTAATGGCCGAATCCAGATTGTCGCGCATTACTGTCAGCCGTTCGATGACCCCATCCAGCTGCTCCGGCGTTTCGAAGATAGGCCGGATCTCCTTCCGCGTGAGCCCCATCCTGTGCAGCACGTTGATCTGCATGGCCTGCATGATGTTTTCCGTGCTGTAATAGCGGTATTTGCCGTCTTCGTGCAGCGCCGGCATCAGCAGACCCTCCTCTTCCATGCGGAGCAGGGTGGACCGGGAGATGCTACAGGCGTTTGCCGCCTGGGCGATGGAAAATAATTCTTTTTTTGTGTGACCCATAGAAAACTCCTTGACTTGTTCACTAGTGAACGACTTATAATCAATATAGCAGGAAACAGTGTGTATATCAACCATCCGGGGCGGATGATCCTGCAACCTCCGCTCCATACAAAAGCCAGCAGCGTACGCCGCCGGTTTTTGTTTTTTGTGGTTGGACCACAAATCGATGCAAAGGGCCTTGTAAAATTTTTTAAAAAAGGCTATTGACAGACGTTTTTCACAGCGCTACAATACAGACAATTTCATACCAAACAAACCTGTGAGGAAGAGTAGTACCTTACACAAGCGGACCATCCAGCGAGCTTCGGGCGGTGAGAGCGAAGCGGAAAGCCGTAAGCGAATGGACTTCTGAGGGCGGTTTGAACGGCGTCACCAGACGCTCAGTAGCAACCGACGGGATCCCACCTGTTACAAATCGGGGCGCCTGTGATGGCAGGTGTAAGTGAGAGGCATAGCAATATGCAACTCGGGTGGCAACGCAGAAGCTTAACGCTTTTGTCCCGGGAGACCGCGGACAAAAGCGTTTTCTATTTTGCAGATTTCCCAAACGACCATCGACAGCAGGGCTGGCCCAAGAGGGCCGCAGAAAGAAAGAGGAAAATAAAATGACAAGCAAGAAGATCTTTGCACTCATCCTGGCACTCCTGATGGTATTTTCACTGGCTGCCTGCAGCAGCTCTACCGAGCCTGCAGCAGAACCGGAAGAACCCGCAGAAAACAGCGAGACAGAACCGAAGGCGATGCCCCGCATCGGCATCCTGCAGTTCGCACCCCACGCATCCCTAGACAACTGCTATAACGGCATTGTAGAAGGCCTGGCCGCCGCCGGCTATGTCGATGGCGATACCTGCACCATCGACTTCGTGAACGGCATGGGCGAAGGTGAGACCAACTCCATGGCCGCCCAGAAGTTCGTGACCGACGGCTGCGACGTGATCGTTGCCATCGCCACCCCAGCAGCCACCGCAGCGTATGCGGCAGCGAAGGACGCCGGCATCCCCGTGGTCTTCTCCGCGGTATCCAGCCCCACAGGAGCAGGCCTTGTGCAGGATCTGAACAACCCCCAGACCGGCTGCACCGGCACTTCCGATAACCTCAACTATCCCGCACAGCTGGCCATGATCCGTGCCTTCCAGCCCGAAGCCAAGACCATCGGCATCCTGTACACCACCTCCGAAGCCAACTCCTCCGCCCAGATCGCAGAATACGAGAAGATCGCAGGCGACTACGGTTTCGAGATCAAGACCCAGGGCGTGACCGACGCTTCCGAGATCGCCTCCGGCATCGCATCCCTCATCTCCGGCGGCATCGACTGCCTCTGCAACCTCACCGACAACAACGTCGTCAATAACTTCTCCGTGGTCACCGCGGCTACCGACCCCGCCGGCATCCCCTGCTACGGCAGCGAAGAAGAGCAGGTCGCCCAGTACGGCTGCATCGCTTCCGAGACTCTGGATTACCTGGCCCTCGGCAACACCACCGGCCAGATGGCTGCCGACATCCTGGACGGCGCCGACGTGATGACCATGCCGGTCTCCATCGTTTCCGACTCGGAGCCCGTCTACAGCAGCACTAATCTCGCCAAGTTCGGCATCGAAGTTCCTGCGGACTACACTTCTGCCCGCGACGTCGCAAAATAAGGAGTCCTATGAACATTTTCCTCGGCCTGGCCGAAACCGTTCTGAGAGAAGGTCTCATCTACGGCATCATGGCCATGGGCGTCTACATCACCTATAAGATCCTGAACTTTCCGGATCTGTCCGTCGACGGCACGTTCCCTCTGGGAGCGTGCGTCGCTGCGGCTGCGATCACCGGCGGCATAAACCCGTGGATCGCCTGCCTGCTTGCCCTGGCGGCCGGCGCGGCAGCGGGCTGCGTAACGGGCCTGCTGCACGTAAAGGCACACATTACGGACCTGCTGTCCGGCATCCTCGTCATGACCGCCATGTGGTCCGTCAACCTGATCATCACCGGCGGCACGGCTATTAAGCAGTTCTTCAATATGCCCACGATCTTTAACGGGGCGCTGCTGCAAAGTCTCCCGGAAGGCGTGTACAAGCACCGCCAGCTGATCGTCATCTTCCTGATCGCTCTGGCGGTCAAACTGGTGCTCGACTGGTACCTGGCGACGAAGAGCGGGCTGCTGCTGCGGGCCGCGGGCAACAACGAGCAGTACGTAACGGGCCTGGGCCGTGACCCCGGCACCATGAAGATCATCGGCCTTGCCATCGGCAATGCGTGCACGGCGCTGGCGGGCTGCGTGCTGGCACAGCTCAACGAAAACGCGGACATCAATTCCGGCAAAGGCATGGTCGTTATGGCGCTGGCTTCGGTCATCATCGGCATCGCGCTGTTTAAGCGGGTACCGAAGCTGAAGTTCGTGACCATGGCAGTGCTCGGTTCCATCGTGTACAAGGCCTGTCTGATGGCCGCCCTGCAGCTGGGTCTGCCCAACAGTTATCTAAAGCTCCTGATGGCGGTGCTTTTGACCGTCGCCATCGTATCCGAACGTCTTGGCGGAAAGAAGGGAGGTGCGCATCATGGCTAATACGGCAGCTCCTCTGGTGGAACTGAAAAATATCGACCTCACCTTCAATCCGGGCACGGTCAACGAGACCTGCCTGTTCCGGGATTTCAACTTCCGGGTGGACCGCGGCGAATTCGTCTCCGTCGTGGGCTCCAACGGAAGCGGCAAAACGTCGATGCTCAACCTGATCTGCGGCACGCTGAATCCCGAGAGCGGGCACATCCTGCTGGACGGCAAGGACATTACGAAAATGCCGGAATTTAAACGTTCGCAGCGCATCGGCCGGGTGTTTCAGAACCCGGCGAAGGGGACCTGCCCGGACCTGACGATCCTGGAGAATCTGTCGCTGGCAGACAACAAGGGCAAGGCCTACGGCCTGTCCCGGGGCGTGAACCAAGCAAAAAAAGAAGAGTACCGGACTCTTCTTTCACAGCTGCATATGGGTCTGGAGGATAAACTGGACGTGGCCGTGGGCTCGCTGTCCGGGGGCCAGCGGCAGGCGCTGGCGCTGCTGATCGCCACCATGACCCCGATCGATCTTTTGATCTTAGATGAGCACACCGCCGCTCTGGACCCGAAGTCGTCGGAGACCGTCATGGATCTTACGCTGAAGACGATCGAGGAGAAGAATCTTACCGCCCTGATGGTAACGCACAACCTGCGCTTTGCCACGGATTACGGCACCCGGATCGTGATGATGCACGAAGGCCGGGCGCATCTGGACAGCTACGGCCGGGATAAATCGGAGTTCGACGTAGACTATCTGCTGAAGGAATTCACGGAGATCTCCATTGAGTTAGGGAACTGACGGGCCCTGAGCTTGTCGAAGGGCCGCTTTGACGAGCTCAGCGTCCGTTTCGCTTCTGCCGGCGCACCCGGTTGATATGCCGCTCAAAATCGCCGTTTAAGATCAGCTCGGCGAGAATATACTGATCGAACGTGGGGACCGTACAGGTGTAAAAGCCGATGCGGTCCTCGA
>JAGAHX010000073.1 GCA_017626845.1 Bacillota bacterium | reverse complement strand
GGTGTAACGGGCTTCCACGGAAGGCTCTCGGCTACCACACCCCGGATGAGCTTTTCGAGGCGGAATTGGACCGGATCTACTCCTGTGCTGCCTGATGGACTATTCAACTGTCAAGGTTCAACTTGTTATTGCAATTTGCGGTTGGAAAAATGATTCTTTCAGGAAATATAGTCCATCGATAAAAAATATTTATGGATGCAATCAAATATTTTGATCAAAGGGGTTGTCATACAGACTCTTTCGGCGTAAGATACTTCCATATTCTACGGCCCGGAAGGGTCTTTTTCTATACAACAGTTCAGGAGGCACACATGTTGAAAGTGGTCAAATTCGGCGGTTCTTCTGTGGCATCTGCGCAGCAGTTCCGGAAAGTCAAGCACATCATCGAGTCGGATCCGTCCCGGCGCGTCGTTGTCGCGTCCGCGGCGGGGAAGCGAACACCGGATGACCACAAGATGACAGACCTCCTTTATCTCGTGCAAGCTCACCTGAAGTACGGCGTGAGCGCGGAAGATATCCTGGATACCCTCCGCAGCCGCCTGGTGGAGATCCGGGATGACCTGGGACTGGCCTTCCGGATCGAGGACGAGTTCGACGCCTGGGCTGGGTCACTGAATAAAGAAAGCAATGTGGACGAGATCGTGTCCCGGGGCGAATACTTCACCTCCCGCCTGCTGGCGGAATTCCTCGGCTACGCCTTTGCGGACGCGAAGGACTGCGTGTACTTCGGCTACGACGGCCGCATCGATGAAGCGAAGACGTACGAGGCGATCGGAAGCATCTGCTCGGAAAAGGAACGGGTCGTCATTCCCGGTTTCTACGGCCAGATGCCCGGCGGACGGATCAAAGTCCTCTCCCGGGGCGGCAGCGACGTAACGGGCGCCCTGGCAGCAGCGGCGGTCGGCGCGGACGTCTACGAGAACTGGACCGACGTATCTGGCATCCTCATGGCGGATCCCCGCATCGTGGACGATCCCCGGTCCATCCGGCAGATCACCTATGCGGAGTTGAAGGAACTCACCCTGATGGGCGCTTCCGTGCTGCACGAAGACGCCGTGGACCCCGTCCGGAGGGCCGGCATCGCCCTCAACATCCGCAACACGAACGAGCCCGGCGATCCGGGCACCATGATCGTGGAAAAGGTCGTGGATGAACCCGACAACCCCCACTTTATTACGGGGCTCGCGGGCAAACGGAACTTCTCGATCCTGACGCTGCGCAAGCGGGATATGGAGGATTCCTCCATGCTCATCAAGACGCTGCAGATCGTGGACCGCTACCAGGTGAAGGCGGAGCACATCGTGCTGGGCGTAGACAGTTTCGCTTTGATGGTCTCCTCCGACGAGGCGGGCGATGACCTCTACAGCATCATCGCGGACATCAAAAACGAATGCGTCCCCGACAAGGTGCTCATCCAGGACAAGGTCTCCCTGATCGCCGCGGTGGGCCGCCGCATGATGGCCCGGCCGGGCATCTCCGGCAAGCTGTTTGCGGCGCTGGGCGACAATCAGATCAATATCAGAACGATAAAGCAGGGTGCGGATGAACGTTCCATCATCATCGGCGTAAGAAACGAAGATTTCGAACAGGCCATCCGCGTATTATATGGTGAATTTGCAGGGTAAGGAGGCAGAACAATGGGCTATAAGATCGCAGTGCTCGGCGCGACGGGTGCCGTCGGCCGTGAAATGATCAACGTATTGGCGGAATATCAGATCCCCGTGGACGAACTGAAGCTGCTGGCCAGCGCCAGAAGCGCAGGACAGACCGTTCCCTTCGCGGGAAAGGAGATCGTCGTAGAGGAAGCGAAAGAAGACAGCTTCGAGGGCCTGGACTTCGTGTTGGGCGCCGTCCAGAATCCCATGGCGGTCAAATTCGCTCCTGCCATCGTAAAGAGCGGCGCTGTCTTCATCGACAACAGCTCCGCCTTCCGCCAGGATCCGGATGTTCCTCTGGTGGTGCCCGAGATCAATGGTGCAGACGCCTTTGCTCACAAGGGCATCATCGCCAACCCCAACTGCTCCACCATCATTACGATGGTCGCCGTCGGCGCGCTGGCGAAACTCTCGCCCATCGAGACCATGGTGGCCAGCACCTACCAGGCGGTCTCCGGCGCAGGGCAGGGCGGTCTGGAGGAGCTCTCCCGCCAGCTGGACGACCTGCACGAAGGCAGAGCGCCGGAAGCGAAGACCTTCCCGGCGCAGATCGCCATGAACGTGATCCCTTACATCGGTTCCTATAAAGGCAACGGCTATACGACCGAGGAGATGAAGATGCAGAACGAGGGACGCAAGATCCTGCATCTGCCGGATCTGCGGGTCACCTGCACCTGCGTGCGCGTGCCCGTCATGCGGTCCCATTCCATCTCGGTGACCCTCCGAACGAAGGAGAAGATCTCGGTGGACCAGGCAAAGGCCGCCATCGCCGCTTTCCCCGGCGCAGCGCTCATGCCCGCGGATGCCGACCGCGACTGGCCGACGCCGCTGGATACCTCCGGCCAGGATACGGTCTACGTGGGCCGCATCCGCGAAGACCTGACGGATGAAAAGGGTCTGACGCTGTGGTGCTGCGGCGATCAGGTCCGCAAGGGAGCAGCCAGCAATGCGGTCCAGATCCTGAAATTGCTGACGGAATAGTGTTTTTTCAAGGCCCGTCCCACAACATCTTGGGGCGGGTCAAAAACTTTCGCAGAGCCATCAAAAAAAGTCCAAAAACGCATTGACACTTGAACGGATTTGGGCTATTATTCATTAGTCACGCTATGCCTAAAAGTAGACATAGGCGTGTTTCGTGCGTTATCAATCCGCTTTTAATAGCGTTGTCTGGAGGAAAATAGAATGGCAAACGACGTTAGAGTCAAGGTAACCTTATCTTGCACCGAATGCAAACAGAGAAACTACAACACCACCAAGAACAAGAGAAACAATTCCGAGCGTCTTGAGCTGATGAAGTACTGCAAGTTCTGCAAGAAGGAAACTCTGCACAGAGAGACCAAGTAAGGAAAGGAACCTGAAAAAATGGCAGATACAGCTGTAAAGACTAAGAAACAGGGCAAGTTCAGCGAATATTTCAAGGGCGTCAAGACCGAGCTGAAGAAGGTCGTGTGGCCTACCAAGAAAGAGCTGTATAAGTACACCGCAGTAGTCCTTGTGGTCTGCGCATTCTTTGCGCTGTTCTTCTGGCTCCTGGATACCGGCTTCCTGGCTATCCTGGAGAAAGTCCTGAAGATCACCATGTAGGAGCGGTCCCATGTCCGACGATAAGATTTTGGATCAGGAACTGAATACGCCGTCCCCGGCCAGGGTCTTGGATGAAAGAGACGAGATCCCGGCAGGTTTCCTGCGCCGCAGCAAGGAACCGAAGTGGTACGTCGTCCACACCTATTCCGGTCACGAGAACAAGGTAAAGGTCAATCTGGAAAAGCTGGTGGAGAACCGGGGCATGCAGGATCTGGTGCTCCAGGTCATCGTGCCCACAGAGACCGTTTACGACCGGGACACCGGAAAGAGCAAGGAAAGAAAGATCTTCCCGGGCTACGTCATCGTCAAGATGATCGTCACAAACGAATCCTGGTACCTGGTGCGCAACACCCAAGGCGTTACCGGTTTCGTAGGCCAGGGCTCTGAGCCCATTCCTCTTTCCGATGAGGAAGTCCGCCGCATGGGCATCGAGAAGACCGTCATCGTCATGGATATCCATCCGGGCGATTCCGTCAAGGTCATCACGGGTCCGTTCAAGGGCTTCGTCGCTTCCGTCGAGGAAGTCAACGCCGACAAGCAGACCGTCAAGGCGAAGGTCGACATGTTCGGCCGTTCCACCTCCGTCGAACTCGAATACGACCAGGTGGACAAACTGTAAGAGATTGCCGCAAGGCAGTTTCCGATACCCCAAATAACGGGGACAGCCCCGTGGAAAGGAGAATATTATGGCAAAGAAAGTCGAAGGCTTTGTAAAGCTGCAGATCGCCGCCGGTAAAGCAAATCCTGCTCCTCCCGTTGGCCCGGCTCTCGGTCAGCATGGTGTCAACATCATGGATTTCTGCAAGCAGTTCAACGCCCGCACGCAGGATCAGGCTGCTGACGGCATGATCATCCCCGTAGTGATCACCGTTTACGCAGACAAGTCCTTCACGTTCGTTACGAAGACTCCTCCCGCAGCCGTTCTGATCAAGAAGGCCGCAGGTCTGGAACACGCTTCCGGCGAACCGAACAAGAAGAAGGTCGGCAAGATCACCACGGCTCAGGCTATGGAGATCGCAAAGACCAAGATGCCCGATCTGAATGCTGCAAGCATTGAAAGTGCCACCGAAATGATCAAAGGCACTGCCAGAAGCATGGGAATCTTAGTAGAAGACTAGTTGATGGGAGGCTCAAAAAGCCGTTAGTACCACAAGGAGTAACCAAATGCCTAAAAGAGGTAAAAAGTATCAGGACGCTGTCAAGCAGTATGACAAGTCCGCTCAGTACGATATCGACGAAGCATTCGATATCCTGAGCAAGATCGCTACTGCAAAATTCGACGAGACCATCGAAGCCCACTTCAGACTGGGCGTGGACGGCCGCCATGCAGACCAGCAGGTCCGCGGCGCCATCGTGCTCCCCAACGGAACCGGTAAGTCCAAGAAGGTCCTCGTATTCGCTAAGGGCGATAAGGCTCACGAAGCCGAAGACGCCGGCGCCGATTACGTAGGCGCTGAGGAACTGGCGGACAAGATCCGTACAGAGAACTGGTTCGATTTCGACGTAGTCGTCGCGACCCCCGACATGATGGGCGTCGTCGGTAGACTCGGTAAGCTGCTCGGCCCCAAGGGTCTGATGCCCAGCCCCAAGTCCGGCACCGTCACCATGAACGTTGCACAGGCTCTGTCCGAGATCAAAGCCGGTAAAGTCGAGTATCGTCTGGACAAGCAGAACATCATTCACACACCGATCGGCAAGGCTTCTTTCGGACCGCAGAAGTTAAAGGAAAACTACATGGCCCTTCTGGAAGCAGTTGTCAAGGCCAAGCCGGCCGCAGCAAAGGGACAGTACATCAAGTCCGCCGCCATCACGAGCACGATGAGCCCCGGAATCAAGCTGAACCCCGCAAAGCTGGGCTAGACGGCCGACAATAAGGCTGCGGATCGCAACACAAAACAGAATATAATAGCTGTAGACAGCAGGTGCGCTTTGCGGAAGCGCTTAATATCCAGCCGAGGTTACGATTCATACACAAGCCTTTTCCGTCTGCAGACACCGAAAAGGCTTTCTTTCGGAAAGCCGGAAAGGAGAATAGATGTCAGTAGAAAATCTGAAGATCAAAGCTGCTGTTATCGAAGAGATCAAAGAAAAGCTCGATAAAGCCGAATCTGCCGTAGTCATCGATTACATCGGAACTACCGTAGAACAGGCCAACACGCTGAGAAAGAATCTCCGCGAAGCAGGAGTAGATTACACCGTATATAAGAACACTCTCATGGCAAAGGCCGTCGAAGGAACCAAGTACGAAGCGCTGAAAGACGTCTTCAGCGGTCCCTCCGCTCTGGCGATCAGCTATGAGGATGCCACGGCTCCCGCAAGAGTCCTGGCAAAGTCCATCAAGGACTTCGGCAAGATGGCCTTCAAGGGCGGCGTCGTAGAAGGAACTTACTACGATGCAGCTGGTATGGAAGTCATCGCCAGCATTCCTTCCAGAGACGAACTCATTGCGAAGTTCATGGGAAGCATTCAGAGCCCCGTCGGCAAGATGGTCCGGACCTTCCAGGCTATCGCCGATGCCAAGGCTGAGTAATAACAGTTAAGAAGAATTTAATAAGGAGAAATACAATGACTAAGGAACAGATTATTGAAGCCATCAAAGCGATGACAGTTCTCGAGCTCAATGAGCTGGTCAAGGCCTGCGAAGAAGAGTTCGGCGTATCCGCAGCAGCTCCCGTAGCCGTAGCAGCCGCTGGCGCAGCTCCCGCTGCAGAAGAAAAGGACGAATTCGACGTTATGCTCGAAGAAGTCGGCGCAGAGAAGATCAAGGTCATCAAGGTCGTCAGAGAGATCACCGGTCTCGGCCTGAAGGAAGCCAAGGAACTGGTAGACAACGCTCCCAAGGCTGTCAAGGAAGGCGCTTCCAAGGCAGAAGCAGAAGAGATCAAGACCAAGCTGGAAGAAGTCGGCGCAAAGGTCGCTCTGAAGTAATTAGTCGCCTAATTGAACACAAAAAGGGTTGTCCCAAGCGGGCAACCCTTTTGGGCGTCTATTGCGGGGCTTCAAAAAGCCGTTTCCGGCCCCGCTTCAAGCAGTTTTTTCTTGACTGCTTGCGCGTTTCGCGATATTATAGTATATTGCCACGCATAGTTTTTACTTAACATATATAAGGAGGGAATACGATGCCCCAACCCCAAAAATTCGGCAGAAAGCAGCGAATGAGCTTCTCCAAGATCGAGACGGTTCTGCCCATGCCCAACCTCATACAGATCCAGAAAGACTCCTATGATTGGTTTATCAAAGAGGGTCTTGCTGAGGTTTTTGAGGACATATCCCCGATCCGGGATTATGCGGACAATCTGGCACTGGAATTCGTCGATCACTACATCTCGGACGAGACGAAGTACGATCAGGAGGAATGCAAGGAAAGAGACGCTACTTATGCCGCACCGTTAAAGGTTAAGGTACGCCTCATCAACCAGGAGACCGGTGAGGTAAAGGAGCAGGAAGTCTTTATGGGCGATTTCCCCATAATGACGGAGAAGGGAACTTTCATCTACAACGGCGCAGAGCGTGTCGTGGTCACGCAGTTGGTCCGTTCCCCGGGCCCGTACTACGAGGTCGCTGTAGACAAGTCCAATAACAAACTGTTCTCCACGACGATCATTCCCAACAGAGGCGCCTGGCTGGAATACGAAACGGATTCCAACGAGGTGATTTCCGTGCGTGTGGACCGCACCAGAAAGCAGCCCATCACGGAACTTTTGAGAGCGCTGGCCTACGACTCCGTAGACGCGAAGGTGGAATCCGAAAGACGCAAGAACCCCGGCATCTCCGAGGAAGACCTGCACAAGAAGATCCGCCGCTACGGAGAATTCCGCACGTCCATCGCTGCCAGCCTGAAAGAAGGCTCCAACGAAGAGATCTACGCCATCTTCGGCCAGGACGAGAGACTCATGAAGTCCATCGCCAAGGATCCGACGCACAACTTCGACGAAGGTCTGAAGGAGATCTACAGAAAGCTCAGACCGGGCGAACCCGCTACGTTCGACAGCGCGTACGACCTGATCGAAGCTCTGTTCTTCGATGCGAAGAGATACGATCTGGCCAAAGTAGGACGTTATAAATACAACAAGAAGCTGGGTCTGCGCAACCGTATCGCAGGCTGCACGCTCATGGAAGATGTGGTCAACCCCATGACGGGTGAGATCGTCTTCGAAAAGGGCAAGAAACTGTCCAGAGCGGAAGCTAAGATCGTGCAGAATGCAGGTCCGGAATTCGTGTGGGTGGAGAGCAAGGTCGAAGAAGGCAAGGCCGTCAAAGTCATCGGCAACAACTTCGTCGAGCTGTCCGGCTATGTGGGTTTCGACCCGGCCGAATACAAGCTGCCCAAGAGAGTGTTCTATCCCGCTCTGCTGGCCTGCCTGGAAGACTACGAGACCAACTATAAACCCTCCGGCAAGCTGAAGAAGGCCGAAGCCGCCAAGCACATGGCGGACTACCTGTACAGCCACAGGAACGAACTGTCTCCGAAGCACATCATCTTAGACGACATCATCGCGTCCGTCTCCTACCTGCTGGGTCTCCCCGACGGCATCGGCAGCACGGACGACATCGACCATCTGGGCAACAGAAGACTGCGTACCGTAGGCGAGCTGCTGCAGAACCAGTTCCGCATCGGTCTGGCCAGAATGGAAAGAGTCGTCAAGGAAAGAATGACCATTCAGGACATCGAGGCGACCACGCCCCAGGCCCTGATGAATATCCGTCCGGTAACGGCAGCTATCAAGGAGTTCTTCGGATCTTCCCAGCTGTCCCAGTTCATGGACCAGACCAACCCCCTGGCGGAGCTCACGCACAAGAGAAGACTTTCCGCTCTGGGCCCCGGCGGTCTGTCCAGAGACAGAGCCGGATTCGAAGTCCGCGATGTACACCACTCCCACTACGGCCGTATGTGCCCCATCGAGACGCCGGAAGGTCCGAACATCGGTCTGATCGGCTCCCTCACCACTTACGGGGTCATCAACGAGTATGGATTCATCGAGACGCCGTACCGCTGGGTCGACAAGAAGAACGGTATCGTCACCACCCGGATCCAGTACCTGGCGGCAGACGAGGAAGAACCCCTTATCGTCGCACAGGCCAACGAACCGCTGGATGAAGAAGGCCACTTTATCAACCAGAAGGTCCTGGCCAGAGGCGATCTGGGCGAGATCGACCTGTACGACAGAGAAGTCGTGGACTGCATGGACGTTTCTCCCCGCCAGGTGGTATCCATCGCAACGGCGATGATCCCCTTCCTGGAGAACGACGACGCAAACCGTGCTCTGATGGGTTCCAACATGCAGCGCCAGGCCGTACCTCTTCTGGTAGCCGACGCTCCGATCGTCGCGACCGGCGTGGAATACAGAGCCGCCTGCGACTCCGGCGTCGTGGTTCTGGCAAAGAACTCCGGCACCGTCAGCTATGTAGATGCTGTCCGCATCGTCATCGAGAGAGACGACGGAATGGGCAAGGACACCTACAAGCTGCTGAAGTATAAGAGATCCAACCAGGGTACCTGCATCAACCAGAAGCCCATCGTCTCCCACGGTGAGCACATCGAAGCAGGCGAAGTCATCGCGGACGGTCCTTCCACCGATCAGGGCGAGATCGCTCTGGGAAGAAACCTCCTCATCGGCTTCATGACCTGGGAAGGCTATAACTACGAGGACGCAGTCATCCTCAACGAAAGACTGCTGATGGACGACGTTCTTACGTCCATCCACATCGAGGAATACGAGTCCGAAGCCAGAGACACCAAGCTCGGACCCGAAGAGATCACCAGAGACATCCCCAACGTGGGCGAAGATGCTCTGAAGGATCTGGATGAAGAAGGCATCGTGCGCGTAGGCGCCGAGGTCGACTCCTCCGACATTCTGGTGGGCAAGGTCACCCCGAAGGGTGAGACCGAACTTACCGCAGAAGAGAGACTGCTGCGCGCCATCTTCGGCGAAAAGGCCAGAGAAGTCCGCGACACGTCCCTGCGCGTTCCCCACGGTGAGACCGGTATCGTCGTAGACGTCAAGGTCTTCTCCAGAGAGAACGGCGACGACCTGTCCCCGGGCGTCAACAAGCTGGTCCGCTGCTACATCGCCACCAAGAGAAAGATCCAGGTGGGCGACAAGATGGCAGGCCGCCACGGCAACAAGGGCGTTATCTCCAGGGTCCTGCCCATGGAAGACATGCCCTTCACCGAAGACGGTACCCCGCTGCAGGTCATGCTCAACCCCCTGGGCGTACCTTCCCGTATGAACATCGGACAGGTACTGGAAGTCCACCTCGGTCTGGCAGCCAAGGCCAAGGGCTGGTACATCTCCACCCCGGTCTTCGACGGCGCCAGTGAATCCGACGTTATCGGACTGCTCAAGGAATGCGGTTATCCCGAGACCGGCAGACTGCAGCTGAGAGACGGCCGCACCGGCGATTACTTCGATCACCCGGTCACCGTCGGCTACATGTACATGCTCAAGCTGCACCACATGGT
>JAGAHX010000072.1 GCA_017626845.1 Bacillota bacterium | reverse complement strand
CGCCTTTGGGGATGCGTGCGCCCAGATCCGTGTATTTCTTGGGACTCTTGAGGAAGTCCACGATCTCTTCCAGTTCTGCTTTTTCTTCGTCCAGGCCGGCCACGTCCTTAAAGGTGACTTTGGTGGCGCCGTCCTTGAAGATCTTGGCCTTGCTCTTGCCGAAGTTCATCATGCCCTTGTTTCCGCCGCCGCTTCCCATGAAGCTCGTCCAGAAGAAGATCATGATGGCGACCAACAGGAGCGTGGGGACCCAGGAGATGACGTTCGCCCAGGCCGAGGGCTTGATGCTCTCCACCGTGAGTTTGCCGGCTTCCGCCTGGGGAATGAGGTAGCCTTCGCTGATGATGGCCATATCGTAGGCCGTGGGCGCGTAGGAGACGAAGTAGGAGCTGTCCTTCAGCTGACCCTCGTACCGGCGGTTTCCTTCGCTGACGCTGATGGTCTGGATCTTCTCGTTCTTCAGATCCTCCACCATTTCGGAGAAGCCGATCTCCTTCACTTGACTGGTCTGCCCCATCAGGCCGCTGTTCTGGACCAGCCAGATGCCGCCCATCACTACGGCGAAAATAATAATGTACAGTCCGATACCCCGGAACGGACCGTTTTTGCGATTCTTGTTATTCAACTACAAAATTCCTCCGTATTGAATGCTGTTTCTTGTTGTCGTCATACTTCTGTTTGTAGTATGACACAATATATTACCACACTATTTTAGTGTTTACAAGTGAACAGGACCTCGTCGTGCGTAATCTCCGCCCGGTAGCCGTGCGGGAACTCGAGGATCTTTCCCGTGCGCCTTCCGCGGACCGCTTCCAGCAGGCTGGACAGGTGGGCGGAAGCGATATCTTCCGTCAAGCCGATCTCGAAAAACAGGCGCCGGACGACGCGCTTGGCAAGGCTCGGGTCCATGGCGGCCAGTTCCCTGACGGGGAAACGCCCTGTGTGACCCGCAGCAGTCTCTGCCGCCAGCTTTTCCAGGAAGGCGTCGTCTTCCCGGGCATTGGCCGCAAGCCGCGCCAGGCCTTCCTTCAGACTCGGATTGAATTCCTTTTCCAGCAGGGGCAGCACCTCCAGCCGCAGCTTGTTGCGGGTGTAATAGGTATCCGCGTTGGTGGAATCGAACCGGGGCGCGAGGCCGCGCTTTTCGCAGTAGGCCTCGATCTCGCTTCGGGGCGTATCCAGCAGCGGCCGGATGACCCCGTCATCCCTCACGTACTCCATGCCCGCCAGGCCGTGGATGCCGGTTCCGCGCAGCATGCGCATCAGCACCGTCTCCGCCTGATCGTCCCGGTTGTGGGCCAGGGCGATGAGGACGCGGCCCTTCGCCATGCCGCAGAAGCTGAAGAAGTTGGCGCGCTGCCGCTGCAGGGCAGCATGCCGGGCCTTGCGGCCCGCCTCCTCCGGGGAGATGCCCTCCTCTTCCGCCTTTTTATACACGTTGCAGATATCCACCGTAAGGGGGACCTGCAGGTCTTTGCAGACGCCGGACAGGAAAGCTGCATCCTCTTTGGCGGCTTCGCCCCGCATCATGTGATTGAGATGCAGCGCCCGAAGCTCATAGCGTATGCTCCTGCGCAGATCCGCCAGGATGTATAACAGGCACAGCGAATCCGGGCCGCCGGAGAGGCCCAGGATTACGATGTCGTCGTCCGCGATCATGTTGTGCTCTTGTATGGTCTTTCGGACCTGAAGTTCAGCGTTCATCGTTAATAAGCGATCCCATAGAAATCGCAGGCATTCTGGAAGGTGGCCTCCGCCACCTCTTCCAGGGCGAGGCCCTTGATCTCCGCAAATTTTCTCGCGACTTCCTCCACGTGCACCGGCGTATTCGTGGTGCCCCGGAACGGCACCGGCGCCATGTAGGGCGAATCCGTCTCTACGAACAGGTGCTCCAGGGGCACGGTCTGCACCACTTCCACCGGTTTACGCGCGTTCTTGAAGGTCACCGGCCCCGCCAGGGAGATGTCCGCCCCCAGCTTGACGTACTGCCGGGCCAGCTCCGCGCTGCCGGAAAAGCAGTGGATGACCACCCGGTTTTTTCCGAAGATGCCGGAATCCTTCAGGATCCGCATGGTGTCTTCCTCCGCCTCCCGGGAATGGATGATGATGGGACAGCCGGCCTCTTTTGCCGCGGCAAGCTGCGCCGCGAACCAGTACTGCTGCACGTCCCGGGGCGAAAAGTCGTAGTGATAATCCAGGCCGATCTCCCCGAGGGCCTTTACCTTGGGCTGTTTTAACAGATCCAGGATCTGCCCCAGCTGCGCCTCGTCGAAATCCTTCGCTTCGTGGGGGTGACAGCCTGCCGCCGCGTACACGAAATCGTATCGTTCCGCCGTTTCGGCGCATTTTAGGGACGTCGCCAGGTCCGAGCCTACATCTGTGCAAAGTGCAACAGAGGATGCCCGGATCTGTTGGATCAAGGCATCCCTGTTTTCATCAAACGCTTCGTCGGAGATGTGGCAGTGAGAATCGAAAAGTCTCATTGCGTACCGTTTTCCTATCCGATGATCATGCCGTTCTTAACGTCGGCACCGACAAAGGTAAATTTATTGTTCTTTTCGTCGCAGGCGAAGCAGAGCATACCGTTGCTCTCCAGGCCGCGCAGATTTCTGGGCTTGAGGTTGCAGACCGCCATGACATGCTTGCCGACGCATTCCTCGGGGCTGTAGCTGCCCGCCACGCCGGAGATGATCTGGCGCACTTCGCTGCCCAGATCCACCTGGAATACCAGCAGCTTGTCCGCCTTGGGGTGCTTCTCCGCCTTGATGATCGTGCCTGCCCGCAGGTCGATCTTGTCGAAGTCCGCGAATTCGATGGCTTCCTTGTAGGGAGCGTATTCCTCCTTTTCGGACGCTGAGCCTGTCGAAGCGTCCGCAGGTGCCGCTGCAGCCGCTGCGGCAGCCTTCTGCGCAGCATTCATGGCTTCGAGCTCTTCCAGTTCCTTCGCCACGTCCATGCGCGGGAAGATGGGTTCGCCCTTGCGTGCCACCTGGCCGTTCATCATATCGAAGAACTGGGCTTCCTTCCAGACAGGATCGCCTTCCAGACCCAGCTGTTCGCGGATCTTGGAAGAGGTGGTGTGCATGTACGGGAAGATGAGCACGGACACGATGCGCAGGGCATCCGCCAGGTTGTGCATCACGGTCTCCAGACGGACTTTCTGTGCCGGATCCTTCGCCAGGGCCCAGGGCATGGTCTCGTCGATGTATTTATTCGTTCTGCGGATGACGGTCCAGATCTCTTCCAGCGCGATGTTGAACTGGAACTTGTCCATGGCCGCCTCGACCTTCTTGTAGCATTCGGTCGCCATTTCCTTCAGTTCCGCATCCGGGCCTTCCGTCTTTCCGGGGCCGGGCACGATGCCGCCGCAGTACTTTTCGATCATGGCGGTGGTGCGGGAGACCAGGTTGCCCAGGTCGTTGGCCAGGTCGTAGTTCATGCGGTTGAGCATGACTTCGTTGGTAAACTGGCCGTCGGAGCCGAAGGTGTATTCTCTCAGCAGGAAGTACTTCAGCGCGTCTACGCCGTAGCGGTCGATGAGTTTGACCGGGTCAACGACGTTGCCCTTGGATTTGCTCATCTTGCCGCCGTCGATCAGCAGCCAGCCGTGGCCGAGAACGTGCTGCGGAATAGGTTCGTCGATGCTCATCAGCATGGCGGGCCAGATGATGGAGTGGAATCTTACGATCTCCTTGCCCACCAGGTGGTAGTCCACCGGCCAGTACTTCTCGTACAGTTCGGTACTTTCGCCCTCCACGGGAGGATAGCCCAGCGCGGTAATGTAGTTGCTGAGCGCGTCCAGCCACACGTAGATGACGTGCTTTTCGTCGATGGGCACGGGAATGCCCCAGTCAAAGCTGCTGCGGGAGATACACAGATCTTCGAGACCGGAATCGATAAACGACAGCATCTCGTTAACGCGGGTCTGGGGCTGCAGGAAGTCCGTCGTCGTAAACAGTTCCTTCAGCTTGTCGCCGTATTTGGAGAGGCGGAAGAAGTAGGCTTCTTCGCTCGCTCTGCCGATCTTGCGGCCGCAGTCGGGGCAGACGCCGTCCGGCGCCTGGGTATCGGTCCAGAACGCTTCGCAGTCCGTGCAGTACCAGCCTTCGTAAGCGGATTTATAGATATCGCCCTTCGCATACATGCGGCGGAAGATCTCCTGCACGCGCACCATATGCCGCGGTTCGGTCGTGCGGATAAAGTCGTCGTAGGAGATCTCCATGGTTGCCCACAGGTCCTTGATGCCTGCGACGACGCGGTCTACGTATTCCTGCGGGGTGACCCCGGCAGCCTGCGCCTTCTTCTGGATCTTCTGGCCGTGTTCATCCGTGCCGGTCAGGAAGCGGACGTCGTAGCCCTGCAGCCGCTTGAAGCGCGCCATGGCGTCGGCCATGACGGTGCAGTAGGTGTGGCCGATGTGCAGGTTGTCGCTCGGGTAGTAGATCGGTGTGGTGATGTAGAATGTCTTGCTGTTGTCTTTCATGTTTCCTCCTTGTCCGCACAAATGGGTGCGGATCTAAAGTATTTTATATCAGGGATGCCGGGCCGGTCATGCTGATGAGCCTGCCGAACTTGTGTTCCGGCTGATAATCGAATTCGAGGATCCCCGTGGGCTGGATCTCGATATGCCAGATATCGTTGAGTCCAAAGCCTGTCATGTGGGAGATCATGCTGCGGATGGCCATCGCGTGAGAGACCACTGCAATGGGTCTCTCGCCGTATCCCTCCTTCTCCGCGGTCTCGGCAAGGTCCTGCAGAAAGGGACCCGTGCGCGCCTTTACGTCTTCGAAGTTCTCGCCGCCCCGGGGACGGTGGAATCCGAACTCATACAGAAACTTGTTGGCGTCCTCCGCATCCAGCGCAACGGCTTCCTCGAAGGTCAGCTGCTCGTAGATGCCGCAGTGCAGCTCGCAGATGCGTTCGTCGATGCGCAGCTCCAGGCCGGGATGCTCTTTGGCGATGCCTTCCGCCAGCAGTTTCGCCCGCTCCTGGGGACTGCAGTACAGCGCAGCGAGATCCTTGTCCTTCAGCAGCTTGGCTGCCCAGCTGATGCTCTCGGCGCCCTCTTTCGTCAGCGGCGATGCCGTACGTCCGTATATGATCCTGTTTTTTAACGCTTCCGTCTGGGGATGGCGTATGATGAGTAATTTCATGCGTTCTCTTTCTTTGTCTTCTTGGAGGGCAGCGGGATCTGCACCAGGATGATCGCGACGAACATCACCAGGCAGCCCAGCAGTTCCCGGGTGCTCATCATTTCCTTCAGCATAATGGCTCCCGCGATGACCGCGAACACGCTCTCCAGAGAGAGGAGCAGCGCCGCGATGGTCGGATCCGTGTTCTTCTGCGCCAGGATCTGGAAAGTGTAGCCCACGCCGCCGGACATGATGCCGCAGTAGGCGATGGGCACCATGGCGGAGAGGATCTTCGCCCAAGTGGGCTCTTCGAACAGGAAGGCCAGCACCCAGGTGCACACGCAGGCCGTGATGAACTGGATCGCGGAGATCTTCACCGGGTTGCCCTTATCCACGAAATGGTCGCAGGTAAGGATATGCAGCGCGAAGAAGATCGAGCAGATCATCACCAGGGTGTCGCCCTTCGTCAGGGAGAAGCTCTTGTCGGTCATGCACAGCAGGTACAGGCCGATGACCCCCAGAACCACCCCGACCCAGGTCTGCAGGGGGCTCTTCTTGCGGAACACCGCGAAGTTGATGATGGGGACCAGCATCATGTACAGCGTGGTGATGAAGCCGGCCTTTCCCGCGGTAGTGTAAACGACGCCCATCTGCTGGAAGGCTCCCGCGCCCACGAGGCAGAGCCCCGCCAGCACGCCGCCCAGCACCGTATTCTTTTTATAGTTCCGCGCTTCTTCTCCCGTCTTCGGTTCAAAGTCCGGCCGTCTGCGGTCGCGCAGATCCATCACGAAAGCCAGGACCGCCACGCTGAGCGCCGCCAGCACCAGCCGGGACGCTGCGAACGTAAGGGGCTCGATATATTCCATGCCCTTACGCTGAAACACGAAGGACACGCCCCAGATGAGGGCGGCGGAAAGAAGAAGGATGTTGCTGATAAGTTTTTTATTGTTCATAACACGCTATTGAGGTGGAACAACACCACGATGATCTGGTAGACGATGGGGATAAACATCGCGGGCAGGAAATTGGCCACCTTCAGTTTGGTGATGCCCAGCATGTTGAGGCCGAGGCCCATGACCGAGAGGCTTCCCACCGCCGTGCTCACCGCCAGGATCTCTTCCGTCATGATCGGAGCCAGCAGGCTGGACAGCGCCACCAGCGCGCCCTGATAGATCAGGACCGCAAGGGAGGCAAACCCGACGCCCATGCCGGAACCCATGGCGAACATGCAGGCGGAAAAACCATCCAGCACGCTCTTGGTGTAGTAGATCGTGTGCTCGTTCGAAAGGCCGGACTGCAGCGCGCCCATGATGGTCATGGAGCCCACGCAGAACAGCAGCATGCCGGAGATAAAGCCGTTGGCAAAGCCCGTGTCGCCTTCCTTGGAGAACTTGCCCTGCAGCCAGTTGGCCAACCGGTTGAATTTGTCGTCCAGATCCGCCAGTTCGCCGATGGCCGTCCCGAGGATGAGGGACGCCAGCATAAACAGCGGCTGCGGCAGATCGATGGCGCCGGAAATGCCCAGCATCACCGTAAAGAGCCCGAAGCCCTGGAAGACCCGTTCTCCGATCCGTTTCAGCTTTTCTCCCTTAAAAACGCATCCGACTGCGGTGCCGATGACCACAGTCAGCGCGTTGACGATCGTTCCTGTAAAAATTCCGAGCATGTCTTGCTATACTGTCCTAATTTCTGACCAGATAGATCAGGAAGACGCACAGGCCCAGGACGGCCATCAGCAGGCCGAAGCTTAACGAGTTGGCGGAATCCAGCACGTCCATGCGGATCTCCTGCCAGCGCTGGGCAAACCGCCGGCCGCGCAGCCAGTCCATGGGAGAGAAGCGCTCCTCGTGGGGCTGGATCTGCCGCAGCAGACCGCCCTGCAGCATCCGGACGAAATTGTCGCCCAGACCCGTCAGAATGCTTGCAATGCCGGCCAGCAGAGGCACCAGGCCCTTCAGCAGCACCGGACGGTATACCTGATCTTCCAGATCGAATTTCAGTTCTTTTAAGTCTTTTCCCTTCAGCAGCAGGCACAGCAGACCGCCGATGGCAAGAGACGTCAAACTCCCCTTCAGATTCGTCCAGGTGTAGTAGTGATGCTGCCAGTACACCGCGCCGATGCAGAGCATGGCGGCAGCCGGCAGCGCGATCACGGAAGCGCTCAGGACGTTCATATAGGGGTGCATCTTATTATTATATCCTTTTTGCACCTCTTCTGCACGGTTCTTTCGGATAAACAGGCAGAAAAACAGGCGTGACATGTAGGCGAAGGTAAGGCCGCCGGAGATCAGGAAGATCCACTCCAGGCCCTTGAGCATCCAGACCGCTTCTCCCGCGTGTTCCATCTCTTCGATCACTTCCACGATAGACTCGTGCAGCAGGGTCTTGGAGATGTAGCCGCTGGTGCCGGGCACGCCGGAGATCGTCAGGGCGCCGATGGCGAAGTACAGCCCCAGAAGAGGCTTGTTTCTGCCCCAGCCCCGCACGTCGGACAGGGCCAGCTTGTGCAGATTCATGTAGACGACGCCTGCGCAGGAGAACAGCAGCAGTTTAATGAGGGAATGGTTGACCATGTGCAGCACCGTGCCTTTGGACGCCATCTCGCTCAGGTTGTTCGTAAGGCAGGCGATGCCGATGCCCACCGTGATGAATCCGATCTGGGAGACCGAGGAGCAGGCCAGCGTCTTCTTCAGATTGGAGGAGAAGACCGCAAGGAACGCGCCCAGGAACATGGTAACGGCGCCGATCGCCAGGATGGCCGCCGCCCAGTGTTCATCCCCTGCCAGCATGCGGCAGCAGATGATGAGCGCACCGTAGATGCCGGCCTTCGTCAGGATGCCGGACAGCAGCGCGGATGCCGGAGCAGGCGCCACCGGATGCGCCTTGGGCAGCCAGATGTGCAGCGGGAACATACCAGCCTTGGCGCCGAAGCCCACCAGCATGCAGACGGCCGCCGCGTACAGCCTGCCGGAGCCCGCATAGGGCGCGCAGGCGTCCGCCAATTCCGCGATCTTCAGGGTCCCCGTCAGATCGTACAGCAGGAACAGACCCATCAGCATCACCATGCCGCCGATGACCGCCACGGCCAGATAGGTCTCCCCCGCCCGCATGGCGCCCTTCGATTCGTCGTGGATGACCAGCACATAGGACGTAAAGGACATGATCTCGAAGAACACGAAGGTGGTCAGCAGATCGGCCGACAGGAACACGCCCGCCGTCGCGCCGAAGGTGGCAAGCATAAAGGCGTAGTATTGGGCCTTATGCTTGTAGTGGTGCATGTATTCCAGGGAAAAGGCAAGGGAAACGAACCACATAAAGCACGCCATGACGGCATAAAGCCCATGGATGCCCGCTGTCGTAAAGCTCATGGTGAATCCGCAAAGATCCATATCGTTTCCTCCTTTCTCGTTCGTTCCGTTTTAGGTGACCCCTACAACCCCGGGAATGCGGCCGGGACGACGCCGCCGATAAAGCGCATCAGCGGGCCGGGGAAGCAGCCCAGCAGGATGATGGCGGCGGCCAGAAGGACCAATGGCAGGGTCATGTACCAATTGGCTTCCTTGACGCTCTTCAGCGACCAGGGCTCGAAATCCGCCGGTGGGAAATAGGCCCGGATGCAGATCGTAAGCAGATAGGCCGCCGTAAAGATGGCGGAGATGAGCAGCGCCGCGATGCCGAAATAGGCGAAAGGCGTGCTCTCTTCCACCGCAGCCTCCGCGATGGCAAACTTGCTCAAAAAGCCGCAGAGGGGCGGGATGCCGGTGAGGGCAAGGGAGGCAACCGTAAACACCGCAATGCTGACGGGCATGGCTTTGCCGAAGCCCCGCAGCTCCGTTACGTAGATGCGGCCGCTCTGGTGCATCACCGCGCCGGCGACGAAGAACAGGGCGATCTTCATCACGCCGTGGAAGATCATGTGCAGCAGTCCCGCTTCGAGCCCTGAGGGGGTCACCAGCAGGAACGCAAATACGATATAGGACAGGTTCGAGACCGTGGAATACGCCAGGCGCTTTTTAAAGTGCATCTCCTTCCAGGCCATCACCGTGCCGTAGATGATGGTGAAGGCGGAAAAGAGCAGGCCGACTTTCTGCACAAAGCTGCCATCCAGATATCCGGCGTCGTAGGTGAAATACACGACCCGGCCGATGGCGAACACGCCGGATTTGACCACCGCCACCGCATGCAGCAGCGCCGTGACCGGGGTGGGCGCAACGCCCGCCGTGGGCAGCCAGCCGTGGAGGGGCCAGACCGCGCTCTTGACGCCGAAGCCGAAGAACATGAACAGGAAGGCCAGGTCGAACAGGCGCCGGTTCTCCGGCGTTGCCGCACTTCCCAGGCCGATGACGTCGAACTCCAGGGAGCCGCCGTGGCTCAGAACGGCGATCATGCCGATGAAGGCCGCCGTGGCGCCGGCGATGGAATAGACCAGGTACTTGACCCCTGCCACCTTCGCTTCCCGGGTGCCCTCGTGGGTGATGAGAGGCACCGTGACCAGGGTCAGCAGCTCATAGAACAGGTACATGGTGATGAAGTTGCCCGCAAACGCCACGCCCAGCGTAATGCCGAAGCACATGGTGTAGAAGCCGAAGAAGCGGTTCTTCTTGTGCAGGTGGCTCATGTACTCAAAGGCGTAGAGGCTGGCCAGGGGCCAGAGCACCGACACCAGCAGCGCAAAGATGCTGCCGTAGCGGTCGATGCGGAAGGTGATGTCGATGGTGGAGGTCAGGTGGTACAGCACGAACGACGTCCCCTGCCCGCTTGCCAGCAGGGAAAGGGTGTAGACGGACGCGGCCAGCACGATGGCCATGACGTAGGATTCCCGGGCTCTGCGGGAGCCGAAGTCCAGCAGCGGCACGAAAGCGCCGCCGAGAATGGGGATCGCGATCGCGATGAGGATGCCGATTCCGTTCATTTAAAAGAGCCCTCCTGCGATCTGCTGCATTACGTCGGAAAGCGGCTGCGCGAAGATGCCCAGAAGCACCGTGGCGGCAGCCAATACCAGCATGGAGAAGAGCATCCTGCCGGGGGCCTCCTTGCCCTCCGCTTCCTTTTCGCCTTCTCCCGGGAAAAAGCCCTGGATCGAGATGGGGAGCAGATAGCCTGCCGTCAGCAGCGCGGACAGCAGCAGCACCGCGGGTCCCAGCCAGGACAGCACCGGCAATCCTTCGGAAAGGGATCCGGTGGCCAGGTACCATTTGCTCAGGAAGCCTGCGAAGGGTGGAATGCCGATGAGGCCCAGAGAACAGATGGTAAAGCAGCCGTAGGTGACGGGCATCTTTTTGCCCATGCCCCGCAGCTGGGAGACATATTCCTTATGATTCGTAAAGATGACGGCGCCTGCCCCGAAGAACAGGCAGTCCTTGATGATGCTGTGATAGACCACGTGCAGCAGCGCGCCCAGCACCGCGGCCGGGTTCATGGTGAACACGCCGAACAGCACGTAGCTCACCTGGCTGACGGTAGAATAGGCCAGCCGCTTCTTCAGCAGATCCTCGCCGTAGGCCATCATGGAGCCCATGAAGACCGTAATGAGAGCCAGTACGATGAGCGCGGTCTGCACCCAGGTGCCGGACAGGAAAGCTGCGCCGTACACCTGATAGACGATGCGCAGGATGCACAGTACGCCGGCCTTCGTAATGACCCCGGACAGCACCGCGGAAGCGGGCGCCGGCGCCACAGGGTGCGCGGTGGGAAGCCACGCATGCAGCGGGAACAGGCCCGCCTTGGCCCCGAAGCCTACGATGGAGATGAAGGCGGTCACCAGCAGAGTGCCCTCTTTTCCTGCGGTCTTCGCCGCATCCAGCACGCCGCCGGAGACGAACACCGCAGACGTTCCGTAGTAGGCGGAGAAGAAGAATCCCAGCAGACCCAACGTGGCGCCGAAGATGGAGTACATGAGGTACTTGCGGGCTGCCGCGATGGACTCCATGGTGCCGTCGTTTAAGACCATGGGCATGGAGAGCAGGGTCATGAACTCGAAGCACAGGTACATGGTGAGGTAGTTGGCCGCCATGGACAGCGCCGCCAGCATCAGGTAGGTGAGCCCGAAGAAGACGAAGAACTGCTTCGGCTTCTTCATGTGCTCCTTGTACTTGGAGGCGTAGATGGCTGCCAGGATCCACATGACGGTATCCAGGCACAGGAAAATACGGCCCAGTCCATCGGACGCAAACTGGATCGAAAGTCCGTCTGAAATTGTCAGGAGGGTCACTGCATTCGTCATGGGTCATCCAAACATCGACAGGCCGGTCGTAATGATCTGCATCAGACGGTCGGACTGCAGGCCTATCGTCAAATTCAAAATAATAAAGAGAATGATCGCAAACTCGTATTCGGTGTCCAGGCGCACCTGCTTTTTCCACTCTTCCCGGAGCTTTTCGGATGCCTTGGTAGGCGCGGTCTCCGGCGCCCGGAAGACGATGGCGAGGACGTTGATGTAATAGATCGCCGTAAGGATCGTGGAGGTGATGATCGCCAGGATGGACAGCAGATTGCGCCATCCGCCCACGGTAACGGCCGCCTGTACCAGGGACAGCTTCGTAATGAAGCCGCCGAAGAACGGAATGCCGACCATGGACAGCGTGCCGACGATAAAGGCGACTCCTGCATAGGGGTCTCGCCGGCCGGCGCCTTCGATATCCCGGAACTTCTTGCTGCCGCCGGAAGCATCCATCAGCCCGCCTGCCGCGCAGAAGAGCATGGCCTTGGTGCACGCATGCACCGCCACCTGTACCATGGCCGCCGCAACGCCTGCGGAGGTGCCGAGGCCGATGCCGCAGAAGATGTAGCCGATCTGGCCGATGCTGGAATAGGCGAGCAGCCGCTTGATGTCGCGCTCGAACAGGGCGTTGACAGAGCCCATCACCATGCCCAGGATGCCGAAGACCAGAAGCAGGTCCAGCACCGCGTGGGAGCGCATGATGCCGACGCCGATCACCCGGTAGAAGATCTTGACCATCAGGAAGATGAAGGACTTCAGGACCAGGCCGGAGAGCATGGCCGAGCTGCTGGCGGAGGCGCTGCTGTGCGCATCGGGGAGCCAGGACGAGAACGGCCAGAGGGCGCTCTTCAGGGACAGGCCAACCCCCATCAGGGCGATGGCTACCTGCAGCGGCGCCCGGTACTGCCCTTGGGCGTAGAGCTGCGCCACGCCTTCCTGGATGTTGCTCATCAGCAGGTGACCCGTAACAGCGTACAGGATGCAGATGGAGATGAGGAACAGGCCGGAGCCCACCAGACTCATGATGAAGTAGCGCATGGAGGCGGCCAGCGTATAGCCGTCCTCTTTGCTCATGACGATGCCGCAGGCCGTGATCGTGTTGATCTCCACGAACACGTATGCGGTGAAGAGGTCGTTGGTGTAGACCAGCGCCAGCATGGAGCACAGCAGGAACAGCGTGGAGATGTAGTACAGGTTGACCTTCTGCCGGCCGATGTCGCTGCGCAGATGCGCTCTGCCGCCCATCAGGGACAGCAGCGTAATGATGGAGAACAGCGAGGCGACGGCAGCTTCCAGCATGCCGGCCCGCAGTTCATTGCCGAAGGGTGCGCCGATCTCGCCCATGCTGTAGATATAGGCGTCCGCCCCGCGCAGGAAATACAGCAGCAGCGCGATGTTGCCCGCCGCAACCAAAGCGATGGCGCAGTCCGCCAGACGGCGCGACGCGGTCCGGGGAAGCACCAGGCACAGGATGCCGCAGAGCATCAATATGAGAATGGAAAAGGCAGGGACGTTTTGGACCGGACTCATTGCAGATCCTCCCTGTCGCGTTTTCTCAGAATGCGGATGATCTCATCGATATCCAGTGTATGGAACTCTTCGTTCAGCCGCACCACGATGGAAAGCAGCACGGCGGTGACCGACACAGAGACCACGATGCCCGTCAGGACGAGGCCGGCCGGCACCGGGTTGGTGTACAGCGCAGAGTCGATATGTCCCAGATCGGAGACGGTCACGATGGGTGCGATGGTATTGTCCACGTAGCCCTTGGCAGCCAAAAACAGGAACACCGAGGTGTCCATGATATTCAGGCCGATGATCTTCTTGATGAGGTTCTTCGCCAGCATCAGGTTGGACAGACCGATGCCGAACAGGATCATCGCGGCATATTCCGGCATGTTCGAAAGGAAGATGCTCATTTGTTGAACCCTCCTTTGCGAAGCATGATGTACATGGAGTAGATCGTCATGGCGACGACGATGGCTACACAGATATTCAGGGGCAGGATGAGGCCCGCGGACAGGATGGCGCCCGGCGTGCCGGCGCTCTCGAAGCTCTTCAGGCCGTTGGCCCCGGTATAGAAGGTGTAGCTCTTGGCGATCGCGTAGAAACACAGCGCCAGCGCCGTGATCCTGCGGTGCAGCCCGCTGGTCATGAAGCGCTCCGTCTTCTCCAGCCCGTAGGCGTTGAGGAACAGCAAAAGACCTGCGCCTATGATGGCGCCGCCGGAGAAGCCTCCGCCCGGAGACAGATGGCCGTTCATGGTGATGTAGATGCCGAACATGAAGACCGCCGGCACCAGCACTTTGAAGGTCTGGGTTAGAATGGGGTCTCCCGTGGGCTCGTAGCGGCGGTCGATGGCCACCAGCGTATCGTTGCTGGCTTCGCCGTCGATGCGCAGCAGAATAAAGACGCACACCGCGGATACGAACAACACGCAGGATTCGCCCAGGGTATCGAAGGCGCGGTAATGGAGGATCATGCCGGTGACCGCGTTCAGCGCCCCGGTCTCCTCCGGGCCTTCTTCCATATAGAACTCCACCACCTCGTTGATGTCCGGGTTATCGGCACGGCCGAGAGGCGGCAGCTCGCCGACCATGAACAGCATGACGGCGATGAAGATCAGGGTGAGCACGGTGCACAGCACGGCGTAGACGCGGTCGCGTTTCTGTTTATTCATGGCGGTCCTCCTCCAGCTTTCCGGGCCGGCCTTCAAAGTGCTTCTGAACTTCCTCCTCGTCTTCCTGCAGATTCTTCTTCAGGAGACCCAGGCGGCGCATGGTGATGAAAAACAGCACCGAGGTGATGCCTGCGCCGACCGCAGCTTCCGTGATCGCCAGATCCGGCGCCCGCAGGAGCAGCCAGACCAGGGACATGATCATGCTGTAGGACATGAAGATGATGACCGCAGGCAGGAGCTTGCGGGTCGCGGATACCGCCACCGCGCAGATGACGAGCAGCGCGAGAAGAATGGCCATCAGGGCTTGCATGGGTCATCCTCCTTTCCGATCGTCTTCATTTTGACTTCCTTCGCCAGATCTTCGTTGGTCTCCGCCTCCAGCTTCGCCACCAGGTGGGAGCTTACGGGCGAGGAGAACCACAGGAAGATCTCCACGAAGAGCAGTTTAAGGCAGGCGACGGACCAGCCGAAATAGAGCATCGTACCGATGAGGCATAAAACGATGCCAAAGCTGTCGCCGATGGCGGCCGCCTGCATGCGGTTGAGCACGTAGCCGAAACGGAAGTTTCCGAATACTTCGATGATAAAAATGATGAGCCCTGCCAGGATGAACAGGGTGCCGAGGATGAATCTAATCGTCTCCATCGCTGTGCAGTCCCTCCTCCGTAGCCTGGGCCGTCTGGGCCTCGATCTCCTGACGCTGATCGTCTTTTAACGATAAGTATTCTCCGCGGTAGATGCGGGAAAAGACCACGACCGCCAGGAAGCTGATCATGGCGTAAAGCAGTCCGATGTCGATGAGGCTGGCGTCTTCCAGAATACCGGACATAAACACGATGGCGGTGATGATCATGGTACCGCCCATATTGATGGACAGGATGCGGTCCGCGATGCGGGGGCCCTTGATGCTCCGGATGATGCAGCACAGCAAAAGGACCGCCAGCAGAGCGATGCTGCCGATGAGGATGCCGTGAGACAGAGCTTGGAGACGGGGATCGGTAAACATCAGCGAGTCACCTCCTCCATCCGCAGGAGCAGCTGGACGAAACGGCTCGATTCGATGCCTTCCGCCATGCTCTTATCCAGGCAGTGCACCGTATAGACGCCGTCGTCCAGAGACACGGTAATGGTGCCCGGCGTAAGGGTGATGGAATTCGCCAGGGTCACCCGGGCAGCCTCCGTCGCGAGAGGCGTGCTGAATTTGCACAGCAGCGGGTCGTGGGGCAGCGTGGGGCTGACGATAAAGCGGCAGGCCGTTACCGTAGACTTGACGATCTCCACCAGAAGAACGAAAAAATAATGGACCACCAGCGGAACGAGACGGAGGACTTTTTTCTCCTTCCCGATGCTGTAGTCCATGAAACGGCACATGAATGCGAAGATGGCGGCAGCAAAAAGCAGCCCCAGTAGGACTGTTTCGACGGTGACCCGCCCATTGAATACGAGCCAGAGTGCAAGCAGGAAAAGGAACATAAGACCTCAAAATATCAATATTCTCTCAATTTTATTATCCCATAGAATGCTATCTGCTGGCAAGGGGAAATCCCCGTCTGTCTCGGGCTTGTGCCTGCCGTTTTCTTGTTGTAAAATAGAAAGGACATAGAGATCGTATAATTATTTCGCAAAGAAAGGCAGTATATACCATGGCAATGTTTGGTTCAAAAAAAGAAACTCCCGCTCCCGTCGTAAAGGCCGAGCCGGCTCCCGTTGTTGAAAAACCCGCCGCACCCGTTGTTCCTGAGGTCAAGCGGCCCCGTACCCTTATCGGTCCGGGCATCAAATTCGTCGGCAACATCGAGGCGACCGAAGATATCGAGATCAACGGCAGAGTGGAAGGCAATATCAATTCCGGCAACACCATCACCGTTACGGACGGAGGTTCCATCCTCGGCGATGTCGCAGCAGAGAACTACATCCTGGAAGGCATCTGCGAAGGAAACGCAAAGGTCCAGAAGTTCTGCAAGATCGGCAAGAACGGAAGCTTTACCGGCGAACTCTTCGCATCGACCCTCGTAACGGAGGACGGCTCCGAGTTTGAAGGCACCCTGCACCTGAAGAAGGCCAAGGCGCCCATCTTTGCAGAACCGGAGGCACCTGCCTTCGAAGAACAGGAAGCAGAGGAAGCCGCTCCTGCGGAAGACTCGTTCTTCTAGACACCGATCCCCGCAAGGACGAGCAAGCCTCGTCCTTTTTTATGATACCGGTTGGAGTATCCTATGAATATCTTTAATGTCATTACTTTACTCGGCGGTTTGGCCATGTTCCTGTACGGCATGCGCATGATGGGAGACGGCCTGAAGGAAAGTTCCTCCGGCACCCTGAAGGTCGCCATGGAGCAAGTCACCAACAACCCTTTTAAAGCGTTCCTGCTCGGTGTTCTGGTGACCGCCATCATCCAGTCTTCCACCGCCACCATCGTCATCACGTCCGGCCTGGTAGGCGCCGGCATCATCACGCTCAAGCAGTCCCTGGGCATCGTCATCGGCGCCAACGTCGGCACCACGGTGACGGGCCAGATCATCCGTCTGCTGGACGTCGACGATTCCGCCACCTCCTGGCTGCAGTTCTTTAAACCTTCCACGCTGGCACCCCTCGCCCTCATCATCGGCATGGTGCTCATCATGGGTTTCAAGTTCAAGAATTCCAGCCGCATCGGCACTATCGCCATCGGCTTCGGCATCCTGTTCTCCGGCCTCATGAACATGACGGGGTCCGTCACGAGCCTGTCGGACAGCGGGATCTTCGAGACCATGTTCTCCCGGCTGGGCGACAATCCGCTCATCGGCTACCTTACAGGAGCCGGCATCGCGTTCCTGCTGCAGAGCTCGTCTGCGACCATCGGTATCCTGCAGGCTTTCTCCATGACGGGGCTGCTGTCCTGGAACGCCATCTACGCCGTCATCGTCGGCATCTATCTCGGCGACTGCGTGACCACCGCCATCGTCTGTTCCATCGGGGCAAAGCCCGAAGCGAAGCGGGTGGGCGTGGTCAACATCCTGTTCAATCTGAGCGAGACGGTCGTGGTGCTGCTGGGTGTCACCATCGCGCACAAGCTTGGGCTGCTCGATTCGCTGTGGACGCGCACCGTGAATTCCGGCCTCGTAGCCAACACTAATACGATCTTCAACCTCACCTGCGCGCTGCTGCTGTTCCCGATGCTGCCCGTGTACGAGAAGCTCTCGCGCAAGGTCGTCAAGAACGAGCCCATCGCGGAAGGAAAATACGACGACCTGCTGGAAGCCCTGTCTCCCGCGTTCTTCAGCACGCCGGCTCTGGCGCTGCGCAGCTGCTACAACGCGCTGATGGCCATGTACAGCGCCTCCCGCACCAACATCGAAAAAGCCATGAACCTGCTCCACGTCTACGACGAGAAGGTGGTGGAGGAAATCACGGCGGAGGAGGAGAACATCGACCTGCTCACGGACGAAGTGAGCAACTATCTGGTCGCCCTGTCGCCCCACATCAAGGAAGACTATCAGGTGCGCATCCTGAACGAATACTACAAGGTCGTAACGGAGTTCGAGCGCCTGGGGGACCACGCCATGAACATCGCGGAGATGTCCCAGGATCTGGACCGCAAGGGACTGAAGTTCTCCGACGACGCCATCCGGGAGATCGACATCCTGGAAGAGCTCATCTACCGCATCCTGGACCTGACGCGGCAGGCCTTTGAAAAGAGAGACGTGGACGCCGCCATGCAGATCGAGCCTCTGGAAGAGGTGACGGACGACCTGGTGAACGCCCTGCACGACCTGCATCTGGAACGGCTGCGCAAGGGTCAGTGCAGCGTGGACGTGGGTTCCAGCTTCCTCAACCTGCTGTCGGATCTGGAGCGCATTTCCGACGTCTGCTCCAACGTGGGCGTCGAGACCCTCACCCGCGTCAATACCGAGCTGGAGAGCAAGGCCCACGAGTTCATCTCCTCCCTGCATTCCGGCCACGATGAGACCTTCAACCAGCGCTACAACGCGGCCCACGCCGAGTTCTTCGGCCGGCTGGATGAGAGCGAAAACAACGCCGCAGCGCAGTAGCAAGCATTTACAATACCAGCAAATCATAACCACGCGTTGAACGCGTGGTTTGGACAGCCCCTGCAAGGGGCTATCTCTTGTGGTAGCCCCTCAAGGGGCATCGAATAACCTAACAACCACAGTTTTATTACTGGCAGCCCCCTTCTCGGGGGCTGTTTTG
>JAGAHX010000071.1 GCA_017626845.1 Bacillota bacterium | reverse complement strand
CGGGGGCGCAGTTTCTCCACGGTCCCCACGTCCGCCCGGCCGACGGCCAGCAGCGCGCGCTTTCTCATGCCGCGGTCCTCGAAGGTGGGCACGTTTCCGAACGCATCGATGCAGAATTTGCCCTGGGGATAGCTCGCTTTCGTGCGGACTTCCAGCACCTGCGCCTGCAGCGTAAAGGCATCGCAGTACAGATAATCCATATCCTCGATGCCCCAGACATAGGGCAGATCGTAGGCAAGAGCCACGCCTTCCCCGACGCGCACGTGGTTGATCCCGGCAGGGATCGTATCCCAATGGACCAGGGAGAAGGTGCTGGTGGCGCCGCCGGAGATGATCTCCAGGGGCCGTCCGATCCGCTCCTCGATCCGTCTGGCGAGGGAAATGAGTTCCGTCATCTTCTCCGGCGTGGGCTGGATGGCGCCGTAGCACCCCAGGTTGACCCCTATCCCGGCCAGATGCAGGTTGTGCAGGGAACGGTCTACGAAGACGCAGGCATCCACCATTTCGTCTTTGTCCCAGAAGCCTTCCCGCAGGTCGCCCAGGTCCGCCATGACGATGACGTTGTGGACCTTATCCTGCTTTTCGCACTCGTGGTTGAGGGCCTTCATGACGTCCAGATCGCTTTCCAGCGAGTAATCCGCCAGTTCCGCCACGTCCGCGAGCTCACACATCTGCGGCACGCGCAGCAGCATGTATTCCGTCTCGATCCCGGCCTGCTTCATGGAGCGGATCTGAGACAGACGGCTGGTGCCGATCTGCTTGGCGCCGGCGTCCAGATAGGTCTGTACGATCTTCGGGTCGGCCCAGTAGCATTTGACCACGCCGCATACGTCGATGCCGCAGCGTCTGCAGCGGTCAACGACCTGTTTCGCATTATAACGCAGTTTTTTCAGATCAATTTCCAACCTCGGATACATCGCTACCACCTCTTGATCTTCTGTGTCGTTGTTTTTTCAAATTCCGTATCGCGCAGCGTAAAACGCTTGACCCGCTTGTACAGCGGCATCATGTCGTTGCAGCGGTCGATCTCTTTCTTGATGAGCGCATGGAGGGCGTCACCCTCGGGATCGCCGGCTCCGGCCAGCGCCTCCCGGTCGGGATAGATCTCCGCCGTTACGACCAGATCCTGCTTGTCCTCTTCGCCCCGCACCACGACTTCCTTGATGTACGGGCTCTTGAGCAGATAATATTCGACTTCTTCCGGGAACACGTTCTTGCCGTTCTTGGTAACGATGACGTTCTTCTTGCGGCCCGTAATGTAGACGTAGCCGTCCCGGTCGATATAACCGTAATCGCCGGTGTGCAGCCAGCCGTCTTCGCTGAGGACCTTCTTCGTTTCCTCTTCGTCCTTGTAGTAGCCCAGCATGACAGCGGGGCTCTTGCAGACGATCTCGCCGATGCCATCGGGATCGGGCTGGTCGATAAAGACCTTCGTTCCCGGGAGCGGCAGACCCACGGACGCGGGTTTGCAGGCGTAGTCCGGGTTGAGCGCGATGATGGGAGAGCATTCCGTCATGCCGTAGCCCTGCACCATGTTGATGCCCATGGCCATATAGTTGCGGATGACATTAGGATCGGACGCAGCGCCGCCCACGATGAACAGTTTTACGTTTCCTCCCATCGCGTTGTGCACGTCCTTAAACAGCCGCGCGGTACGTTTCTGCACCTTCTTGTCGATATGGGAGAGCGCCTTGACCATCTTGATGGCCTTGCGCATCTTCTCCGCCTTGCCTGCCTTCTCTGCTTGCTTCCAGATCTTGCTGTGCATATTCTCGAAGATGAGGGGCACGGCGATAAGATATGTTACCTTCGCCTGCTCCATGTTCTTCGTGATGTACTTCAGGCCCTCGCAGAACGCGACGGTGCCGCCCTGGTGCATGGATCCCAGCACCGTAGCCGTAAATTCGAACGTATGGTGCATGGGGAGCAGGGACAGACAGACCTTGCGGTCCTTAAAGCGGTCCAGTTCCACGTATTCGTACAGCGCGCTCACGTCGTAGGCCAGATTGCGTTGGCAGAGCATAACGCCCTTCGCCAGGCCGGTCGTGCCGGACGTAAAGATGAGGGTGCAGAAATCCTCCGGATCCACGGGCAGCTGGGCGTAGTTGTCCGAGCCCACGGAACGCAGGGCCTCGCCCTTGTTGCGCAGTTTGCGCCAGGACAGCACGTTTTCTTCGTCTTCTGCCAGGTCCATGCAGATGAGCTGGATGTTGTCCATCCCCTGCAGCGCCTCTTTCACCTTCGCGCCGACCTTCGCAGAATAGACGATGGCGGAGATGTCCGCGCGTCCGGCCAGGGCCGATACTTCCTGCACCGGAAGTTCCTTGTCGAGGGGCACGATGACCCCCAGACCGCAGGCCACGGCGAAATACGTAACGATCCATTCGTAGCGGCTCTCGCCAATGACGGCGATGTGCTTATCCTTGTAGCCCGCAGCCAGCAGCGCGGTGCCGAGGCTGTAGACGTCCTGACGGAACTGTTTGAATGAGATGGGGAGGTACTCTCCGCCCATCTTCTCTTTGTACAGATATGCCGCGCCGTCGCCGTACTGGGCGGCAGCGTAATTGACAAGATCTCTGAGGTCTTTTACTTTTCTGAGCATGCTAAAATCTCCTGTTTCACCTCTACAGTAAAACACATTCTATCACATTTCTCAGCAAACAAAAAGCCCCGCGGCAGATCTTGCCGCAGGGCTCAATGAGTTCAGTTCAGGGGCTGATTATTCCGTCTTCTTTTCCGGTTCGCTGCCGGGAGCGGGTGCTTCCGGTCTCGTGATCTCGGAGGGCTTGACGGGAGCCGCGCCGTCTTCGGTCTTGGGAGCCACCTTGACGATGGGCTTCTGACCGGGCTTGGGAACGACGTGGATGATCTTGCGCGGGCAAGCCTTGGCGCACATGCCGCAGTTCTTGCACTTTTCGGGATCGATCTTCGCCAGGTTGTCCACTACGTGGATGGCGTCGAACTTACAGGTCTTTTCGCACATCTTGCAGCCGATACAGCCGACCTTGCAGGCCTTGGTAACGTTCTTGCCGAGGTCCTTGCTGGAGCAGCCGACGGTAACGCGGGAGGTCTTCGGCAGGATGTCGATGATCTTCTGCGGGCAGGTATTGGCGCACATGCCGCAGCCGACGCACTTGTCGCGGTCGACCTTGGCTACGCCGTTGCAGACCTGGATGGCGTCGTACTGGCACACCTTGGTGCAGTCGCCCAGACCGATGCAGCCGTATTTGCAGCTGCCCGGGCCGCCGAAGAAGTTCTTGACGGCAGCGCAGGACTGGATGCCCTGGTAGTCCATTTCCTTGGACGTGCAGTCTTCCAGACCGGAGCACATGACGTTTGCGACCTTTTCCACCGTTTCGCCGGCGTCAACGCCGAGAACGGCAGCGATCGCTGCAGCAGCGCCGGCACCGCCGGGCACGCACTTGTTGGGAGCGATGGAGTGATCCTTCGCCAGAGCGCCAGCATAGTCGTCGCAGCCTACGAAGCCGCAGGCGCCGCAGTTGGCGCCGGGCAGGCATTCACGGATCTTAACGGCAGTCTCGTCCACGGGTACGGCGAAGATCTTGCCGGCTACGGTCAGCAGCACGGCGGCGATCAGGCCGGTGACGATCGTCAGTACGACGGGGGTTACGAAAGCAGATGCTGTTAACATACTTCTATACCTCCCTTACATACCGAAGATGTTGTCGATCATGCCGGAGAATCCCATGAAGGAGACGCTCAGGATGGAAGCGGCAACCAGAGTGGAAGCGACGCCCTTGAAGCTCTCGGGATAGTCGTTTTCCTCGATCTTGCTGCGCACGCCTGCGAACAGGAACATGGCGAGCAGGAAGCCGACGCCGGAGCCGAAGGAGTTCACCAGAGACTGGATGAAATTGTATCCCTCGTCGATGTTCAGGGTGCAGACACCCAGAACGGCGCAGTTGGTGGTGATCAGCGGAAGATAGATACCCAGGGACTTATGCAGTGCGGGCAGGCTCTTCTTCATGAAGGTCTCGATCAGCTGTACCAGAGCGGCGATCACGAGGATGAACACGGTGGTCTGCATGTAGCCGATGCCGTTGGGGTCCAGCAGCAGGCGCTGAATGGGCCAGGTAGCGGCGGTCGCCAGTACCATAACGAAGATAACGGCGAAGGACATGCCGACTGCGGAATCCAGCTTCTTGGAAACGCCCAGGAACGGGCAGATACCCAGGAAGCGGACCAGTACGTAGTTATTGGCAAGGACAGCTGCCATAATGATCATTAACATTTCTTTCATGGTTAGCAGCCTCCCTCTTCAACTTTGCTGCAGACAGATGCGCCGGGGCAGCCCAGGCACTTGTTGGCAGCCTGCTTTTCCTTGACTCTTCCCTTGGTCAGCTTGTTCAGGGCAGCGATGATGCAGCCGAAGGTGAAGAAGCCGCCGGGAGCCAGCACGAAGATGGACATCGGGCTGAACAGGTTTGCGGTCACAACGTGGCCGAAGATGGTTCCTGCGCCGAGCAGTTCGCGGATGCAGGCCATGATGGTGAGTGCGCAGGTGTAGCCCAAGCCCATGCCCAGACCGTCCAGCGCGGAGTCTACGACGCTGTTCTTGTTGGCGAACGCTTCCGCACGGCCCAGGATGATGCAGTTTACTACGATCAGGGGCACGTACAGGCCCAGGGACTTATTAAGTTCGGGCAGGTATGCCTGCAGCAGCATCTGCAGAACCGATACGAACGTCGCGATAACGACGATATAGCACGGGATGCGGACCTGATCGGGAATGACCTTCTTCAACGCGGAAATGAAGATGTTGGAGAAGAACAGTACGAAGGTTACGCACAGTCCCATACCGATGCCGTTGGAGGCCATGGTGGATACTGCCAGCGTGGGGCAGGTACCCAGGACCAGGACCAGGATCGGGTTTTCCTTGATAAAACCGTTGGTAAAGATGCTGAGTTTGCTCTTCTTGTTTTCCATTAGAAGGCACCTCCGATCTCTGCATACTGCGCCAGCGCGGCAGCGACCGCGTTGAACACAGCCTTAGAGGAATAGCTTGCGCCGGTGACCGGTGCGATATAAGTGCCCTCGCCAGCCTTGTCCATGGTAATGGTGCCGCTTGCACCCTGGAACTTGCTGGTGTGATCGGGCAGCGTGGTCTTGGAACCAAGACCCGGAGTCTCGTTGGAAGCGTCCGTCACCTTGATGTTCTGGATGACGCCGTCTGCGTCCATTCCGGTCATAACGGTAACGGGGCCGCCGAATCCCTTGAAGGCAGCGGTTATAACGTATCCTGCGCCGTTATCGGCCTGATAGACTTCGGTAACGCCGTCCACGAGGTCCACATCCAGCTGCGTAAAGCCGTCTGCCTCGGGCAGGACTTCCGCTCTGGATTCGTTGGCCATACGGATACTGATGTCGTCGATGATAGGCTTCGTGATCTGGTAGGTCGCAGCCAGCAGCATGGAAGCTACGAGGCAGATGCAGACCAGCACGATAGTCGGAGCCAGCATGGCTTTCTTATCCATTCCTACTTCACCGCCTTTCTGTCTACGCCGTTGATGTGCGTTCTGGTCCAGCGATCGATGTGCGGGGTCAGGATGTTCATCAGCAGGATGGCGAAGGAAACGCCCTCGGGATAGGAACCGAATACGCGGATGAGCATGGTGATGACGCCGCAGCCGATGCCGAAGATGATCTTACCCTTGCTGGTGATGGGGGACGTAACGTAGTCCGTCGCCATGAAGATGGAACCCAGCATGGCGCCGCCGGCAAAGATGTGGAAGATCGGATCCTGGTGCATCAGCAGCGCCATGACCGCGATGGATGCGAGCATCGCCACGGGGATCTCCCAGGTGATGACCTTTCTCCACAGCAGGTAGCAGCCGCCGATCAGCAGAGCGATGGCGGAAACTTCGCCCATGGAACCGCTGATGGTGCCCAGGAACATGTCCAGGTTGGAGGGTGCTGCCGCGCGTCCCTGGGACGCGAGCAGACCGAGGGGCGTTGCGCCGGTGACGCCGTCAACAGAGGTGCTCTGGATGACGTTGCACATCCGGGAAGTAACAGCCCAGTTGGTCATCGGAGTCGCAAAACCGATGAACAGGACGATACGTCCGACGATCGCGGGGTTCGCGAAGTTCTGGCCCAGGCCTCCGAAGACCTGCTTTACGATGACGATCGCAGCGAAGCAGCCGATGACAGCCATCCACAGGGGCAGCGTCACGGGCAGGTTGAACGCCAGGATGACGCCGGTGACGACTGCAGACCAGTCGCCGATGGTCTGGGGTCTGCCCAGGATCTTTCTGGTAGCGCCTTCGAAGATGACGCAGGCGGCTACGCAGACGGCGGTGAGCACGAGAGCTCTGGCGCCGAAGACGTAGATCGCGACCAGCAGAGCCGGGCACAGAGCGATCACGACGTCTCTCATGATGCTCTTGGTATCGACCGGATTATTTACGTGAGGAGCGGAGGATACGATCAGATTGGTATGTTTCGTACTCATTATTTGTCTCCTCCTTCCTTCTTTTCTTCTTCCTTAGCCTTGGCAGCTTCTGCTTCCGCCTTAGCCTTTTCTGCGGCCTTTCTGTCTTCCGTCATGACCCAGGTCTTCGCGAGCTTGATCTCGAAGCTCAGCTGCTTTCTGGCCGGGCAGGAATAGGAGCAGCATCCGCATTCCATACAGGTGGTAACGTCGTACTCTCTCAGAGTATCGATATCCTGGTGTTCCCAAGCCTTAGCAAGCTTGGTGGGCATCAGGTTCATCGGGCAGCCTCTTACGCAGCGGCCGCAGCTGATGCAAGCGGTCTCGGGCAGCTGGGTACCTGCGGTCTCGTCGAAGCACAGGATGGCGCTGTTGCCCTTCATGACGCCGTATTCGTCCTTGGGGATGGCGCGGCCCATCATCGGTCCGCCCAGGATGATCTTTCTGACGTCGGCCTTGGTGCCGCCGCAGAATTCGATGACGTCGCACAGCGGGGTGCCGATGGGCACTTCCACGTTCTTGGGGTCAGCAACGGCGTTGCCGTCTACCGTCATGGCCTTGGAGACCAGGGGCATGCCGGTGGCCAGGAACTGCTGCATCTTGAGGACGGACGTAACGTTGGATACGATGCAACCTACGTCTGCGGGCAGCTTGCCTGCGATGAGGTGACGTCCGGTGGTCTCATAGATGATGACACGCTCTGCGCCCTGGGGATAGACCTGACGCAGCTCTGCCACGGAGATGTTCTTCTCGTCCTTCAGGAGGTCCTTGAAGAGCTTGATGGCGTCGGGCTTGTTAGTCTCGATGCCGATGAAGGCTCTTTCGATCTCCAGCCAGTGCAGAACAGCCTTTACGCCATCCACGATCTCCTGTGCGTGGGTGAGCATGTTCTGATGGTCGACGGTGATGTAGGGCTCGCATTCGGCGCCGTTCACGATGAAGGTGTCCACCTTTGCGGGGGGCTTAACGTTGAACTTGACGCTCATGGGGAAGGTCGCGCCGCCGAGGCCTACGACGCCGGATTCGCGGACAGCCTTGATGAAGCTGGCCTTATCCGTGATCGTGGGAGGAACTACGGTCTCTGCGATCTCCTGCTTGCCGTCGGGTACGATCTCGATGATCGTATCGACTCTGCCCATCTGAGACATAGCCTTGTTGATGGCGGTCACTTCGCCGGATACGCTGCTGTGAATGGGAGCGCATACAAAGGCTTCGCTGTCTCCGATCTTCTGGCCAACCTTAACGTGGTCGCCGACGGCCACGACAGGCTGGCAGGGGGCACCTATGTGCTGACTCATTGGAATGTAAACCTTTTCCGGGAGGGTCATCGGAATGATGGCCTGTCCGGCAGTATTCTTACAATGGTTCACATGGATGCCATTCAGATGTTTGCCTGAACTCATACTATTTCTCCTTATTTTTCTATCAGGTCTCGGCACACGTTAAAATCTGCAGTCATAGACCTGCACAGTATAGAATATATCAAATTGTCAGGGATTTCAAGGAAAGATTGAGGTAAATTTAACGATTGTTCAGGAACTGTTTCGGTGTGGGTGACCCGGCGAGCAGCGCCTCGCATCCCAGCACCAGGTCGCGGTAAGTCTGTTCGAAGTCGCCGGTGTACCAGGGATCGGCCACATCGCGCTTTAAGGACGTAAGATCAAGCAGTTTTACGGTCTTTTCGGCATAATCGCTTCCAAACATGCGCCGCATGTTCTGCAGGTTCCAGTCGTCCATGCAGACCAGCAGGTCGTAGTCTTCGCAGGCCTGCCGGGTCACCTGGGCGGCGAAATGCCGCTCGAAGGGCACGCCGTGGGCCGTAAGACACCGTTTTGCCGGCGGATACATGTCGTTTCCGATCTCCTCCCGGCTCGTCGCCCGCGACGCAGTCTCGAATTTGCCCTCCTGGCCCGCCTTGCGGACCATGTCTTTAAAAATAAACTCCGCCATTACGCTGCGGCAGATATTCCCGTGGCAGATGAAAAGGATCTTTGTCATAAAGGGTTACCTCTTAAAGTTTCGGTACAGTCTGCAGCTGGCAAAGACGATCGCCGCATTCAGCAGGAGCAGCGCCAGCACCAGCATGCCGATGTCGTCATCGATCTGCACCGTAGCGTCGATCAGCCGCATGAGAAAGCGGGATGCCGCCAGCATGCAAAGGATCGTGACCGCGATCTGCACCCATTTTCTCATCGCTGCGGCACCTCCTCCATCTCCTTCCGATACTCCTCCAGAAACGCAAGGAGGAAAGCGTGCCGTTCTTCCGCCAGCCGTCTGCCGGTCTCCGTGTTCATCTCGTCCTTCAGGAGCAGCAGTTTCTCATGAAAGTGGGCGATGGAATCGTCCAGGGACCTGCCGTGCTCTCCGCCGTAGGCAAAGGTGCGGGCGGCCCCGACGGCGCCGATGGCATCCAGCCGGTCCGCATCCTGCACGATCTTCCCCTCGATCGTTTCCGGGCGTCTGCCGCGGTTCTGACTGAACGATACGGAATTGACCGCCGCACAGATGCGGTCTGCCATCTCTTCCGGTATGTTCTGCCCCTTCAGAAACGCGCATGCATTGGCGTTGTCTTTCGTGTCGAACAGCTTATGATCGTCCGCGTCGTGCAGCAGCGCGGCCAGGGCGACGATGTCCGGGTCACAGGTTTCGCCTTCGGCGATCGCCATCGCGTTGCGGTACACCCGCAGCGTATGGTCTGCCCCGTGACCCCCGGAATTCCCGGCAAACAGCGTTTCGATATATTCTTTTGCAGCAGCCACAGCCGTACAAAGCCGCATGAGCTTCCTCCTTCCGCGCCGGATCGGTCCGGCCCGCAAACAGTATACCGCATAGCAAAAGGGAACGGCAACCTCTTGCCATCCCCTTTCGTTTCTCCTTATTTTTCGCTATATTTCGCTGTTTTACTGTCTTCTGTCTTCCGGCTTTACCCAAACGTGCCACTTCGGGGCTTTGGGCATCGGCTCGCCCGTCACCAGCGCGCGGATGACCCGGCGATGGGTGATGCAGCAGCAGGCTGCGAGAATTACCGCGACGATTCCAACCGTTTTCATTCCAGGTTTCCTTTCCTTATTACAGGCCCAGCATTTCGGTCCAGGTCTTGACCTCTTCTTCGGAGCTGCCCGCATCGATGCGCTTGCCCGCTTCTACGACGGCAGCGCCGCTCAGGATGCCCTGCATGTGCTCAGCAGCCTTTTCCACGCCGGTAACGCCGGAGGTGCAGAACGGGATGATCTTCTTGCCGGAGAGATCGTAGCCTTCCAGGAAGGTGTCGATGATGCTCGGTTCACGGCCCCACCAGATGGGGAATCCTACGAATACGGTGTCGTACTGAGCCATGTCTTCGACCTTGCCGCTGATGGCCGGGCGGCAGGCTTCGTCTGCCATCTCCACGTTGCTGCGGGAGGTCTTGACGGTGTAGTCGAGGTCTTCCTTCGTGTAGAGAACTTCGGGCTTGATCTCGAACAGATCGGCATGTTCTGCCTTGGCCAGCTCTTCTGCTACTTTTGCGGTTACGCCGGAGGCGGAGAAGTATGCAACTAAAACTTTGCTCATTTTCGGTACTTCCTTTCTTTTCAGTCTATAACGGATCGTATGTGGCTTCACAGATTTATATTTTGTACAATTTTATTTTACTCAATCATTCCACCCTGTCAATAGAAAAATGCGCCCCCGCCCCTCAAAATGAGAGATAAAGGCGCATTTGTATCAATTGTTGTTCCTGTGGTCAGAAGGCAGTACGCTCTGCCGCTACGCGAACATGTGCAGATTGAGTTCCTTGGACAGATACTGCAGCGCGGTGATGCCAGCGATGGAGTTGCCATTCTCGTCCAGAGACGGGCCGTAGACGCCGATGCCCATCTGCTTATCTACGACGGACAGCAGGCCGCCGCCGACGCCGGACTTGGTGGGAATGCCGACTTCCACCGCAAAAGTGCCGGAGCCGTCGTACATGCCGCAGGTGAACATGATCGCCTTTACGGTATGGGCCGTGCTGGCCTTCAGCAGGCGTTCGCCGGTATGCGGGTTGACCCCGTTATTGGCCAAAACCAGCGCAAAGTTCGCCAGAGATTCAGCGGATACGTTGATGGAGCAGATCTTCGTGTACAGCTCAATGCTGGTATCCACGTTCGTGTGGATAACGTTCTTGCTCTTCAGCAGATAAGCGATGGCCCGGTTGCGGTCGCAGGTCGCCATTTCGGAGTTGTAGACCTGCCGATTGAGGGTGATCTCCGGATCGAGGCATACCTTGCGGGCAAAATCCAGCATATCCTCGAACTGCTTGTATTCAATGAGCAGGCTCTCCACGGTAATGGCGCCCGCGTTGATGAGCGGATTGTGGGGCTTATCCCGGGTGTCCAATTCAACGATGGAATTGAAGGCAACGCCAGAAGGTTCCATGCCCACGTGTTCGAATACAGTATCGTAGCCCCGGATCTCCAGCGCCATCGCCAGCGACAGCAGCTTGGATACGGACTGCATCGTAAAGCGGATCCCGGAGTCTCCTGCTTTAAAGACTTTGCCATCCTTGGTGTGAATGCACAGACCGACCGCTTCCGGCCGGGCTTTTCCCAACTCCGGAATATAGGTCGCAACGGCGCCCTTTCCGGTTACTTCTTTTCCTCTCAGGTAGGCAGTCTTTACCGCTTCCTGGATTCTCTGGTCGCTTTCCATCCTTTTTCTCCTTCGCCATTACGGCTGCGACTATAATTATCTTGTTAACATTATAACAAAAAACTCCTGGATTGCTCCAGGAGTTTTTGTGTTTTGATAGAAATCGGAAAGCTTAGAAGCAGCCCTGCTCCATCATAGCTTCTGCGACCTTCTTGAAGCCTGCGATGTTAGCGCCGGCAACCAGGTCGTAGCCCAGGCCGTACTCCTCAGCAGCTTCTGCGGAGACCTTGTGGATGTTGGTCATCATCTTGTGCAGCTGAGCGTCGACTTCGTCTGCAGTCCAGACCAGTCTCTCGCTGTTCTGAGCCATTTCCAGACCGGAAACGCCTACGCCGCCGGCATTAACCGCCTTGGACGGAGCAACGATCATGTGCTTCTGACCTCTCAGGAAGTTCAGAGCGTCGTTGGTGGTCGGCATGTTGGCAACTTCGATGTAGTACTTTACGCCGGAAGCTGCGATCTTCTCTGCGGATTCCATCTTAACGTCGTTCTGCATAGCAGCGGGCATGTAGACGTCAACGTCCTTGACGCCCCAGCACTTTTCGCCGGGAACGAATTCAACGCCGAACTTGTCTGCATAGGGCTTGCAGTGCATCGGGTCCTTAGCTCTCATCTCGAGGATGAAGTTGAGCTTTTCTTCGGTAACAACGCCTTCGGGATCGTGGATGTATCCATCCGGACCTGCGAAGTAGGTGACCTTAGCGCCCAGCTGGGAAGCCTTCTTCATGATGCCCCAGCCTACATTGCCGTAACCGGAGATAGCGATTCTCTTGCCTTCGATGGTGTCGTTCTCGTGCTTGAGGACTTCCTGCAGGTAGTAGATCGCACCGTAACCGGTAGCTTCGGGACGGATGAGGGATCCGCCGTAGGACAGTCCCTTACCGGTGAGAACGCCGTTCTCCCAAACGCCCTTCAGTCTTCTGTACTGACCATACAGATAACCGATCTCTCTGCCGCCTACGCCCATGTCGCCAGCGGGAACGTCGATGTCCGGTCCGATGTATCTGTACAGAGCGGTCATGAAGGCCTGGCAGAAACGCATAACTTCTGCGTCGGACTTGCCGGCGGGATCGAAGTCGGAACCACCCTTGGCGCCGCCCATGGGCAGGCCGGTCAGGGAGTTCTTAAAGGTCTGTTCGAAGCCCAGGAACTTGATGATGCCTTCGTAAACGTTCTTCTGGAAACGGAGACCGCCCTTGTAGGGTCCGATCGCACCGTTGAACTGGCATCTCCAACCTCTGTTGGTGTGCCAATTACCGTTATCGTCGCACCATACGACGCGGAAGGTGAACATTCTTTCGGGTTCTACCATTCTGCCGAGAAGGTCGACCTTCTCATATTCGGGGTGTGCGTCAACGACCGGTTCGATGGAGGAGAAAACTTCCTCTACGGTCTGAACGAATTCAGGTTCGTTACCGTGCTTGGTTCTGACGGTTTCGAGAACGCTCTGCATATAAGCATTCATAGCAATTTGCCTCCTTAAAAAATTGTTGTACAACAAACGATACGTTTTGTTATCGTGCCCGCCTCTTGGTACCTCAGCGGGCTCATACATCGTTATTATAACGCAAAACCTGCGCATGCGCACAGGTTTTTGCAAAATTTTTAACAAAGTTTAAATTTTTGTGTAAATCTACGAAAACAGCCTTAAAATGTCTTGGAAAACACCATAAGCGGTTTGAATGATCGTGGGGTCATTCTCCACGATCGTCAGTTTTCCCATCAGGTCCGTCGTGAGGGAGACCACGGAGGAGGCACCGCCGATGCCGGCGTAGAGGGAATCCGCAGGGATCTCTTCCGGCGCTACGGCTGCGGTGACCCGGCCAAACTCATCCTTCTGTGCGCGGCACATCAGCTTGATGGTCTTCCCCTTCGCTTTTGCAGCCTCGATCTGTTCCTTCGTGATGGCCCGGATGCCCTGCACGGACACCTTGCCGGGGTCGATCCCGGCGTGCATCAGCACGTTGGAGAGCACACAGATCTTGGCAGCCGCATCCCAGCCGTCGATGTCCATGGCGGGATCGGCCTCGACCATACCGAGCGCCCGGCCCTCTTCCAGCGCCTGCTCCCAGGTCTTGCCTTCCTCCAGAGCCTTTAAGATAAAGTTCGTGGTGGAATTCAGGATGCCCTCGATCTGCGTTACGTCGCAGAGCTTAAGGCAGTTGTCGCGCAGATTGAAGATGGGCGTGCCGTCCATGACGGTGGATTCGAAGAAGAACTTGCCTCCCCTCGCCTGGGCCATCGCAGCCAGATCGCCGTAATACCAGGCCACGGGGCCTTTGTTGGCGGACACGGCGCTCTTCTTCATCTTGAGGGCCTGCTTGATGCGGTTCGCGGCGGGCTGTCCGGTCCGGATGTTCAGCGGGGACAGCTCCACCAGCACGTCGTATTCGCCGCAGTAGACCAGGGTGTCGGCGGAATCTTCGGTCCAGTCGGCATCGTCGTCTTCGTTGAAGCCTTTTTCGTAATGGGCCAGAGCCTGCTTTAAGTCGATGCCCTTGGGATTATAGAGATTGCCGTGGCTGCCGGTGGCGATGGCGGTCACGACGAGGCGCTTGCCGTATCTGCTGTAGACAGCAGCCCGCTTGTCGATGATCATCTGCGCCAGGGCTCTGCCCACGTTGCCGAAGCCCATCAGGGCCAGTCTTACTTCTTCCATGGTTGCTCCTAAAAATATATACAGTTTTGCTGTGGACTCGGGGTCCTGTCGCCCAACACATCCTCATCTTCGCTCATTCGCTTGGCCGCGACGGGAGCGAACTCGGTTGTCGCGGCACCCGCTCAATCGCTCGATGAGCCTCTTTGGGCACCAACCCTCGTCCCCGTTTATTCTTCTTCAAAATCCGCACCGTCCGTCTTAACGATGCTGCCGTCTTCCAGGATAAATACCGCTTCGTAATCTTCGAACGATTGGATCAAGGCCATCCCCTTTTCGCATCCTAGAAGAAGACAACTGGTGGATAAAGTGTCGCAGACCTGGGAGGATGGGCCGATGATGGTTGCGGACAGCAGATCGGTCTCCACCGGATAGCCGGTATGGGGATCGAGCACATGGTGGTAAAGCACGCCGTCCTGCATAAAGCAGCGCTCATAGGTGCCGGAGGTGACGACGGAACCCTCGCCGCAGCGCACCAGGCCGACCAGGGCTCTGTCCTGGATGAGCTCCTCGCTGCCTCCTTCGGCAGGGTCTTCAATGCCGCAGGCCCAGGGGCTGCCGTCCTCTTTTGACCCGACGAACACCACATTGCCGCCGAAATTGATGACGGCGCGGTCCACGCCGTGCTCGCGGAGGAAATCCGCGGTCTTGTCTGCGATATAGCCTTTCGCAACGGCGCCCAGGTCCAGGGCGATGGCGGGGTCAGCCTTCGAGATCTGCCAGTCGCCGGGATCGGTATCGTCCAGAGGCTCGACGCCGATCCATTCCCAGCTTCCCACGTGGGTGAGCGCTTCCTCGATCGCCGCCGCATCCGGCACCTTCGGATCTTCCGCAGAGAAATCCCACAGCTGCGTAACAGCGCCCATGGTCACGTCCAGCATATGGTCGGACCGTTCCCAGGCATCCCGGCAGTCCTGCAGCAGAAGCGCGGTATCCACGTCTACGCTGCACCCGCTCTCCGACGCATTAAACCGTCCGATGTCGCTGGTCGCTATAGTGCGGGAGAGCTGATTCTCGAAATCTCTGGCCACGGAAAAAGCCTGGCGGATCAGGCTTTCCTGCCCGCCCTCGTACGTCTGGATGTAGCAGTACGTATTCAGCAGCCAGTCCTCGCCGAAGCTGGTCTCTGCCGCCGGCTCCTGAGGTGCCGTTTGCGCTGTGCAGCCGCACTGTGCTACAATTACTGCCGTAAGAAGCAGCAGCGCTGCAAACTTTTTTAAAGATCTATGGATCATAAAACTTCCTTTTTCAAAAAAGCGGATATCGTTCTGGCGATCGCCCTTCTCCTGCTGGGACTGGGCAGTTTTCTGCTGCTGCAGAACCTGCAGAAAGCCGGGGATACTGTGACGGTCACCGTGGACGGCACCGTTTACGGCACCTATCCCCTGTCGGAGGACCGCACCCTGACGGTCGACACGGGACGCGGCGCCAACACGCTTCGCATCGAAGGCGGCCGTGTCTGGATCTCGGAAGCGGACTGTCCCAACCGCGACTGCGTGGAGAAAGGAGCGATCTCGTCTACCGGACAGATCATCCTGTGCCTGCCGCACAAGTTATCCGTGACCATCACATCCAGGGAAGGAGGCGGACCGGATGCCATTTCCTACTGACCCCGGCAAAATGAGCCGCCCCGCAAAAATCGCTGCATGCGGCGTCTTAACGGCCCTTGCGCTCATCTTTTCCTATGTCGAATTTCTCGTGCCCCTGCCCATCCCCGTGCCGGGGATCAAGCTGGGGCTGGCGAATATCGTCGTACTGGTATGTTTGTATCTTCTGGGCGAAAAGTACGCCTTTTTCATCAACTGCACGCGCATTGCCCTGGCGGCCCTGCTGTTCGGCAGCCTGTTCTCCGCCCTGTATGCGCTGGCAGGAGGGCTGGTATCCTTTGCCGTTATGGCGCTGCTGAAAAAGACAGGCCTGTTTTCCGTCTGCGGCGTTTCCATGGCAGGCGGCGTGTTCCACAACCTGGCGCAGCTCACCGTCGCCGCATTCCTGGTAGAGACGGCCCAGGTCTATTATTATTTCCCCGTCCTTCTCCTCTCCGGCATGGCGACCGGCATCGGCATCGGCGTGCTGGCGACGCTCATCCTGCGTTCGCTGGGTCAGAATAAAACGTCGTAGCCCAGTTTTACGAGAAGCAGCCCGCAGACGACCGTAAGCATCACCCGGATAAATGCCGGGTTTTTCTTTATGGCGAGGCCCGAGCCGATGTAGTTGCCCGCAAGGGAGCAGACCGCCGTGATGAGCGCGATGCCCCAGATGACCTTGCCCGCAAACAGGAAACTCACCATGGAGCCGAAGCCGCTGGCCCAGTTGAAGACTCTGGCGGTCCCGCCCGCCGTCTTCAGGTCGAACTTCAGCAGGGATGTAAAGGCCAGGATGGCGAAGGTGCCGGTACCGGGGCCGACCAGGCCGTCGTAGAAGCCGAGGATGAGCCCGATGAACGCCGACACGGCGATGATCTTGTTTCTTGGGATATCCGCGCTAGCGTCCACGTCGCCGAAATCCCGTTTAAAGATCAGAAATACGGCAACGAAAGGTAACACGACCAGGATGATCTTCTGAAAGATCGACGGGTCGAGCCGCAGAACCAGCAGCGATGCGAGCCAGGCGCCCAGGATCGCCATGATGACCGAGGGAACAGCGGCCGTCCAGTTGACGGTCTTATTCTTGATGTAGCGGCCTGCCGCCAGCGTGGCGCCGAAGCAGGCCGTCGTCTTGTTGCACGCAAAGGCTGCCACCGGATCGAGACCCGTCAGCAGATAGGCGGGCAAGCTGATGACCCCGCCGCCGCCTGCGATGGAATCGACAAAACCCGCCAGGAATACGGCGACGCAGACGAAGATCAGTTTCGAATAGGTAATGAGGCCGAGGAACATGGATCAATTACAGTTTCAGCACCGAATACCGGTCGATGAGTTCCATGTTCGGGTCAACGCCGAGGCCCGGCTTCTGAGACATGGTGATGTAGCCGTCGCTGTCCACCCGGATGGGTTCGGTGAGCATCACATCCCGCTGCGTGTATTCCCATGCGGGAGGATCGTAGCAGTATTCGATGAACGGGCAGCAGTCCGTGGAAGCAGCCAGCTGCAGAGAGGCTGCAAGGCCGAAGCCGTGGGTCCAGGTGTGGGGCGCCAGCAGTTTGTTTTCTGCCTCGATGAGCGCCGTTACCTTGCGGGCTACGTGAAAACCTCCGACGAAGGTCGGATCGGTGTTGTAGATGTCGTAGCAGCCGTACTTGATGAAATCCCGGAACTGGTGCATGTGGGAGTTGATCTCGCCGCCTGCGATGGAGACGGACGTGCTGGCCCGCAGTTCGGCGAGGCCCTCGTAATCGAACTGGTGCAGGGGTTCTTCCAGCCAGATCACGCCGAGGTCTTCCAGTTCGTGCGCAAAGCGGATCGCCTTCTTGAGATCCCATTTGGCGACGCTCTTCTTGCCGGTGAAGAACCAGGCCTGGTTGGCGTCGACGCCGAATTTTATCCTGCCGTTTGCTGCTTCGATCACCTTTTCGATCACCTTGAGGTCTTCCCAGGGATCGTCGTGGTGGGCGCGGAGCTTCATCATCGTAAAGCCTTCGGAGATAAAGCGCTCCATGTCCTCGATGCGCTCTTCCGTGCTCTTAAGCGAACCGGTACTGGCGTAGGCGAGCACTCTGGCCTTGGCGCCGCCCAGCAGCTTATAGATGGGCAGATCACAGTATTTGCCCAGGCAGTCCCAGATGGCGATCTCCACGATCCAGGGACGGTAGGCGTACTGCGCCGCGTTGATGAGACCCGTCGAGATCTCCTCGATCTGCGTGATCTCTTTGCCGATCACCAGGGGTTTGATGTGGCTGTCCCAGATGCCCGCCAGGAGCTGGGAGGAGTCACAGGCCGCGGCATAGCCGTGGATGCCGTCGTCGGTGATGACCTCCACCATGGAGATAAACAGCTTCGTCTCCGGATTGCCGGGGTTCCAGGTGGAAGGATAGGGAATGCTGAGAGGGATCTCAGAGAGGTGCAGTTTGATGTCAACGATCTTCATAGGAAAACCTCCTTACCGTTTTATTTTATTTCTTTGCGCAATGAGGCGCAAGGCCTTATAATATAGATAACAACCTGTAACGCTAACTGTATTTTAATAAATGGAGGTGCAACTATGTCTTTCCTTGACAGTCTGAAATCTACCGCAAAGAACCTGGGCGACAAAGCCGCCGACACCGCTGAGATCGCAAAGCTCAAGATGAAGATCAGCTCCGCTGAGAGCGACATCAAGGGCGTCTATACCGAAATGGGCAAGAAGCTCTTCGAAGAGCATCCCGAATATCTGGAGAAGTTCTTCACCGAAGAAAAGGGCAAGATCGATGAACTCACCGCAAATATTGCCACGCTGAAGGAACGGATCGAACTCGTCAAGAATACCGTCGGCAAAGTCGAAGATGCTGCCGGCGACGCTGCAGAAGATCTCGGAGACAAAGTCGAAGATCTTGCGGATGCTGTGGAAGATAAGATCGAAGAAGCGCTGTAAAAGCAAAAATAGAAGCGCCCGGGTATTTGCCCGGGCGTTTTTCTTATGCTTTTTCACGGGGTCAGCGGATCTGACCGTCCCCGCAGACGTAATATTTCCAACTCGTAAGCTCTTCCAGACCCATGGGTCCTCTCGCATGCAGCTTCTGGGTGGAGATGCCGATCTCCGCACCGAGGCCGAACTCAAACCCGTCGGTAAAGCGGGTGGACGCATTCCAGTAGACCGCCGCCGCATCCACCTGATTCAGGAACTGCGTCGCGGTTTCGGCGTTCGCCGTTACGATGCATTCCGAATGCTGCGTGCCGTGGGCGTTGATGAAATCGATGGCCTCCTGGGGTCCTCGGACGGTCTTCGCCGCCAGAATGTAGTCGTTGTATTCCGTATCCCAGTCCTCTTCCGACGCTTCTTTCGCCCGGGTCCCCAGGATGTTGCAGATCTTGGCGTCACCGCGGATCTCCACGTTCTTTTCGTCCAGCAGCGGCAGGATCTCGTTGAAGAAAGCCTCCGCGACGCTCTTATGCAGCACGACGCATTCCACAGCGTTGCACACGGACGGCCGCGAGCACTTCGCGTTGTAGACGATCTTTGCCGCCATGGGGATATCCGCTTCGCTGTCCACGTAGACGTGGCACACGCCTTCGCCCGTGCGGATCACGGGCACGGACGCCTCCTTGGAGACCGACCGGATGAGCCCGGCGCCGCCTCTGGGGATCAGCACGTCGATGTATCCTTCCAGATGCATCATTTCCTTTGCGCTCTCCCGGGACGTATCTTTCACCAGAGAGACCGCATCCGCCGGCAGCCCGGCGCTCTCCAGCGCGGCGCGCATGATATTTTCCGCGCAGGTATTGGAACGGATGGATTCTCTACCGCCCCGCAGGATGCAGGCGTTTCCGGCCTTCAGACACAGAACGGCAGCATCCACGGCCACATTGGGCCGCGCCTCGAAGATCATCCCGATGACCCCGAGAGGTACCCTTCTCTGCTGGATCTTCAGACCGTTGGGCCGTTCGATCTCCTTCGTTACCGTTCCGATGGGGTCGGGCAGCGCCGCCGCCTGGCGCACGCCTTCCGCGATCCCTTCGATGCGTTCTTTCGTAAGTTTCAGCCGGTCCAGCATGGAATCGTTCATACCTTCGGCCTTGGCTGCTTCCCAATCCGCCGCATTGGCCTCGAGCCATTCATCCTGATGGGCAAGCAATGCATCCGCGATCGCGAGCAGCGCCTTGTTCTTCGTTTCGGTATCCGCCAGCGCCATCTTTGCCGCAGCCACTTTGGCCGCTGCGCCCTGCTCCTGTAAAACTGTCATGTCCTTACTCCTTCTTGGCGCAAAAACGCGTTCCGATGCTCTTTCCTTCCGCGATCTCGTACAGATCCTGGGGTCTCTTGCCGTTGGTGATCACCATGTCGCAGCCTGCCGCCATAGCGATCTGCGCGGCGGACAGCTTCGTTGCCATGCCGCCGGTGCCCCGCCAGGTGCCGGCCCCGCCGGCCATCGCGAGGATCTCGTCCGTGATCTCGTCGACCCGTGCGAGCAGTTTCGCATCCGGATGCGTTCTCGGATCCGCGTCATAAAGCCCGTCGATATCGCTGAGCAGCACCAGCAGATCCGCCTCGCAGAGCTTTGCGACGATCGCCGAAAGCGTATCGTTGTCGCCCAGCACCTTATGCTGTCCGGTCTCGATCTCGGCGGACGAAACGGAGTCGTTTTCGTTGACCACGGGGATGACCCCCATCTCCAGCAGCGCAGAGAACGTGGATCGCAGGTGGGCTGCTCTCTCTTCGTCTGCCACGTCGCCGTCCGTCAGCAGGATCTGGGCCGTATTGCAGTTATATTCCGAAAACAGCTTGTCGTAGATGTGCATCATGCTGCACTGGCCGACCGCTGCCGCAGCCTGCTTAAAACGAAGTTCCTTCGGCCGCTCGGCAAGCCCCAGTTTCGCCGTTCCCACAGCGATGGCGCCGGAGCTCACGAGGATCATCTCGTTTCCTTCGCCCTTCAGATCCGCCATGGCCCGCACGAGGCGCTCCATGCTGCGCAGATCCAGGTCGCCGGATGGATGGGTCAGCGTCGAAGTGCCGACTTTGACTACGATCTTCTGCTTTTTCATTGCGTATTCTTTCCGTAATTGAATTCGTCGCGCTCTTTGGTCTGCTCGTCGATGGTGTACTTGCCCCGTTCCATGGCAATCATGCCGGTACGCGCCATCTCGATGATGCCGAAGGGCTCCAGCATGTCGCGCACTGCATCGATCTTTTTCTCGTCGCCGATGACGGAGACCGTCAGGGTCTCGTGGGAAACGTCGATGACAGACCCGCGGAAGATGTTGGCGATCTGGATGATCTCGTTGCGCTCCTCGCTGGTGGATGCGTTCAGCTTAAACAGCGCCAGCTGCCGGCGTATCGTGTGGTCCTTCGTCAGCAGTTTGACGGAGTGCACCGGCACCATCTTGTTGAGCTGGGCGATCATGCGGTTCGTATGGTTGTCGTTGGCGATCACCTCGATCGTAATGCGGGTGACCCCCGGATCGAGCACCGTGTCCGCCGCGAACGACTCGATGTTGTAGCCGTTGCGGGTAAACAGGCGGGCGATCTGGGAAAGCACGCCGGGTTTGTTATCGACGAGAACGGAGAGCGTTCTGCGTTCTTCTTTACCCGTTTCGGGGACTCTGCTGTTCATCATGTGCCTATCCCTCCCCTAGTTCAGCAAGAATTCGGTAATGTGCGTGCCGCCGTTCACCATGGGACGGACGAGCTCGGACTGGGCGACGGCGCAGTCCACGACGTAGCCGCGGCCTTCCTTGCCCTCTTCCAGCGCCTCTTCGATGGCTTCCTTCAGCTCGTCCACGTTCGTTACGCGGCGTCCCTTCAGGCCATAGGCTTCCGCCAGTTTTACGAAGTCCGGACCTCTGTCCAGGATCGTGGCGCTGTAGCGGCCGTCGTACATCAGCTCCTGCCACTGGCGAACCATGCCCAGGCAGCCGTTGTTGAAGATGAAGGTGATGATGGGCAGTTTATAGTATTCCTCCGTAGCCAGCTCGTTGCAGTTCATGCGAAACGAGCCATCGCCGGTGATGTGGATGACGCATTTGTCCGGATTGCCCACCTTGCCGCCGATGGCCGCTCCGAGGCCGAAGCCCATGGAGCCGAAACCGCCGGACGTAAGCAGCTGTCCGGGATAGAAGAAGTGGAAATGCTGGATGGCCCACATCTGATGTTCGCCCACGTCCGTCGCAACGATGGTGTCTTCCGGCACCATGTCGCCGATGGTGGCAAGGATCTGCTTCGGGGTCATCACTCCCGTGCTCTCGTCGTACTCTGTCTCCGTGGGGAAGGAGAACACGTATTTCTTCCATTCGCTGTGGTCGTACTGGGGGATCTTTTCGATGAGCTGCTTTAAGACCATCTTGGCATCGCCGATGATGTGGTGGTCCGTCTGCACGTTCTTGTCGATCTCCGCACGGTCCACGTCGATGTGGACGATCTTGGCATCGCGGGCGAAGGTCGCCGGACGCAGCGCCACGCGGTCGGAGAAGCGGGTGCCCACGGCGATCAACAGGTCGCAGCCGTCTACGGCGCGGTTGGATGCCTGGCTCCCGTGCATTCCGATCATGCCGGTGGAAAGCGGATCGTCGCCGGGCATGGAGCCGCCGCCCATCAGGGTGATGGCGACCGGGGAATCCAGCTTTCTCGCAAAGGCCCGGAACTCCTCGTGGGCGCGGCTCCTCGTTACGCCGCCGCCGCAGATGAGCATGGGCTTCTTGGACTGGGCGATCATGTCCACCAGGAGGTCTACGTCCTCTTTGTCCGGCTCAAACAGCCGCAGGCTGGAGGAATGGGCTCTCTTCAGCAGTCCCGCCAGAGAACCGGTGGTGCCGTGCTGCTCCCGGGGCAGATATTCGTATTCGCATTTGGCGGCGGTCACGTCCTTCAGAATGTCGATCAGAACGGGGCCGGGCCGGCCGGAACGGGCCAGCGCAAAGGCTTCGCGCACGGTATCCGCCAGCTTCTCTACGTCCGTAATGAGGAACGTGGATTTTGTAATGGGCATCATGATGCCCACGACGTCCGCCTCCTGGAAGGCGTCTTTGCCCAGCAGGTTGCCGCTCACGTTGCAGGTGATGAACACCACGGGAGAGGACTCCAGATGGGCCGTCGCAATGCCCGTCGTCAAGTTCGTCGCGCCTGGGCCGGATGTGGCCAGGCATACGCCCACCTTGCCGGTGGATCTCGCATAGCCGTCCGCCGCATGGGCAGCGCCCTGCTCGTGGGACGTTAAATAATTCTTGATCTTGTCGGAATACTTATACAGTTCGTCGTACACGTTCAGATTCGTTCCGCCGGGATACCCGAATACCGTGTCGACGCCCTGCTCCAGCAGACACTCCATGAGGATCTGCGCGCCAGTCATTACCATAGTTGAAACTCCTTAAAAACAAACGGCGGAAGACCTATAAGGCCTCCCGCCCCATATTAAATTTCATTGTACGCTTTGACCCGCTGAAGTGTCAAGCACAAGCGCTATTTCCAACGCACCGGCGCACCGTCGTACACGCCTTCGGTCTCGGCTTTGGCGATGATCTCCTCGCCCTCGGAAAGCCCGGACAGGATGACGGTCCGCTGCGGAGACCGGTAGCCTGCTTCCACCACAGTTTTGACCGCTTTTCCGTCCGCAACGGTAAATACGTAATATGCGCCGCCGGTCTCAAACACCGCTTCGGAGGGCACCGTCAGCACGCTGTCTTCCCGGAACAGCTGCAGCTTCAGATCCGCCTCGTAGCCGCTCATGGATGCCATCTGCGACGGGTCATCCGGGGTGACCACCACATGCACCTTGTATTCTTTCAGTCCCAAGGGCGAAACGTCTTCCACGGCGTAGTCGTAGACCTGGGAGACCTTGCCGCTGCAGACGAGCTTTCCACCGCGCAGATCCAGGGAGATCTCCGCCGGGTCACCGGGCTTTACGTAGGGCGCGATGCTCGTCAGCACATCGCCTTCCACGGTTACGGTGCTGCCGTCGGGCACAACGACGCAGAGCACCTGGCCGGCGCTCGCCATCGTGACCCCCGCCAGCGGCAGCTGGGACACGGTCCCTGCCGCCGGCGCCGTAATGGTGCATTTGGCGATCAGGTCGTCCAAATGGCTTACGACCGTATTCTGGGCGGAGATGAGAGCGCCCAGCTGGGCTTCTTCGCTCTTGTAGAACTGCTCGTTTACGTTCTCTTCGGTAATGCCCTGCTTTGCCAGGGAATCCTTTACGCTGCTGCTCTTTTCATAACTTGCATTCGCCGTATTGTACGCCTGCAGCGCCTGGTCGTAGGCCGCTTTCGCGCTGTCCAGCTCCACTTTGGACGCGCCGCCCGCCTCGTACAGCTGCTGCGCGGCATTGTACTGCGTCTCGGCCGCCGCAAGCGCATCTTTCGCCGCCGTTACGCCGCCCTGCAGATTGGACAGATATTCGCCGGGAGAGGCCGTCATCAGATGGCTGATCCTCGCCTGGGACAGCTGGGCCGAATAACCGGCGGACTGTGCCGCCGCCTGGGCCCGCTGATATTCGTATTCCGAGGGGTCGATGCGCATCAGCACATCTCCTGCCTCCACCCGCTGGTTGAGGGTGACCGCCGTTTCCGCGATCCGCCCCGTCACCTCAGAGATGACCATGGAAGAATCGCCGAAGGAGACGTTTCCGCTTATGGTATACGTGTCTTCGAAAGCCTCCCGGACCGCTTCGGCTTTTTCCACCGCCACGGCCTTTCCGTTCTTCAGGGAGATTCCGCCGAAGACAGCAGCAGCCAGTACCGCTGCAGCCGCAATACATGCTATGATCTTTTTCTTGCCAAACTGTTTCATCGTCTATTCTCTTTCCTTCAGGATATCCGTCAGCGCGATGGTGCGGATGAGCTTCGTATCCTGCTTCCAGGCCAGCCACATCATGCCGGCGCACATCGCGAAGGATAAGGCGTAAGCCATAGGCTGGATATGAAGCGAGATCGCGTAGCTCTCGGAGATGATGAGGATCTCGATCAGCTTGCGGAAGCCGATGCTGCCGGGAATGCCGAGGGCGATGCCGCCCAGGAAATACAGGATGCTTTCATCGCGCAGCATGCCGTCGATCTCCTTCTTCGTGGCGCCGAGCACCTCCAGTGTCCCCAGCTCCGTAAAACGCTCCCGGATGTTGATCATGGAGATGTTATGGATGAGCACGAATCCCGCCACGACGGCGAAAAAGGCGAACATGTTCACCATCATCACCATGCTGTCCATCATGCCGGCGAAGCTGGACGTGATCTTCGAGGAATCGATGATGGACGGCACCATGCTGGTGCTGCGCACCGCATCCTTTACGTCCCCCAAATGCCCCTCCTGCACCGACAGGAGCAGCGAATTGGCCGAGGCGGAAACGCCCAGCTGCCGGGGAAAAGCCGCCAGATCCATGTAGCAGCTGCCGCCGAAGATCTCCCTTACGACCATGCGCACCGGTACGTCCACCCAGCTGTTTCCGTAGGCGGTCAGGTTGACCCCCACAACGTCCCCCTCCTGCAGATGCAGTTTCTCCGCCAGCCTTTCATTCAGCACGATGCCGCTTTCCGGCGGGTCGAAGGTGTTGCCCTCGTTGTCGCCGACCTTCCAAAGGCGCGAGCCTCTCTGCAGACCGTACAGCATCGAATACTCCTTCAGATTGTCGTTCTTCAGCTGCACCGGCGTCTGGCAGATCCCCTCCGCATCCGTCACGTAGGGCAGATCCATGCCGGCATTCCCCAGTTCGTCGGGATCGCTGTAGCCGGCCATGGCCAGCTGCAGATCGTAGGTGCGCACCTTGCCGAAGTAGGCGTCGATCATCTCGTCCACGATGGGAGAGAACGAGAACAGCACCGGACACAGGGCGAAGGGGAATGCGACCGCGAGGACGATGAGCAGCCCCCGCAGGGGGCTGCGGGTCATGGAATGCACCCCCAATTTGCGGAACGTCCCCATGTGACCCGTCCAGGACCGGGGCAGGATCGACTGCTTTACGACGGAAGGCGCCCGGGATTTCATGGCCATGGCCGGGGTGATGTTCAGCACGCGGCGCACGCCCAGAAGCACGGCGCCCATGGCGGTCGCCAGGGCGATGGCCAAGCCGATGAGCCTCGTATTCCAGTAGTTATGGAACGTCGCCACCGGCAGCGTAAAGAAATCCAGGTACAGGTTGTACATATACATGCCGAAGGGGATGGCCAGGATCCAGCCCAGTACCGCTCCGGCGAGGCCGATGGCGCAGCCCTCGATCAGATATGCGCCCACCAGCTCGGAATTCCGCATGCCGAAGGCCTTCATGCTGCCGATGAGGGTCTGGTCGTGGTCGATCATCTTCTTCAGCGAGATGTAGAGCATAAAGACGGAGATCGCCATGAACAGCAGCGGCAGAATGGTGCCGATGGACACCAGTTCGGTGATCTCCCCGCTCACCATGTTGTAGCTGGTCTGGTCTTTCTTCTCGGCGATGGACAGCACGCCGTAATCCGCCAGCGCGGTCTCCAGCCGGTACTTCACGTCCTCGAAGGAATATCCGGGGCTCAGCAGAAAGCCCAGCTCGTTCACCTGCCCCCGCATGCCTAAGAGCTCCGCCAGCCGCTCCTGGGAAATGCAGGCCGTATCGTACAGCTCCCCATCCGGCACCATGGCGCTCTCCGTGGACACGGCGTACACATAATCCGGCGCACCGATATTGTTCGCATATGTAAAATCGTAGCTTTCTCCGCCGAGGATCAGGCTCACGCTGTCGCCTTCCGAAAACCCGTAGGCTTCGGCCATGCGGCTTCCGATAAACACGGTCTCCTCCGTCATGGTCTTTCCGAACAGATCCATCTGATTGACCCGCGCATCCTCCCGGTAGCCCATCAGATGCACCGTTGCGATCTCCGTCTGCCCCTCGCAGACCATGCGCACGTCCGCAGACAGCTTGCCGTCGGCTTCCGCGATGCCTTCGATGCTGTCCATGCGCTGCAGCGTCTCCAGAGGAATGCCCCGCACGGTGACGAACACGTCCGCCATCTGATAGCGGTCGTAATACCCGTAGATCTGGCCCGTCAGGTTCTGCAGCGTGTCGAACATGGAGACCATCACGAAGATGCCGATGGCGATGATGAGCACGGATCCCAGCACGGACGACCGGTTCTGCAGCGCCAGCCGCAATACGTTTTTGCGGAAGCTGCGCATTACCAGACCACCTCTTCGGGATCTCTGGGGTCGCTGTTCGTTTCGATCTTTTCGATCCGGCCGTCCCGCACGTAGATCACCCGGTCGGCGATGCCTGCGATGCTCTGGTTATGGGTGATGAGAACGACGGTCTTGTGGTATTCCCGGCAGAAATCCCACAGCAGCTTTAAGACCTGGATGCCCGTCTTGGAATCCAGCGCGCCGGTGGGTTCGTCGCACAGAAGGATGTCCGGGTTCTTGCAGAGCGCCCTCGCGATGGCGATGCGCTGCTGTTCGCCGCCGGACAGCCGGCTGGGATAGTGGTCCGCGCGGTCGGCGAGTCCCACTTCGCCGATGAGCTTCCTCGCGTCCAGGGGGTCTTTGGAGAGTTCGCCGGAGAGCTCGATGTTTTCCAGGGCCGTGAGCCCGGGCAGCAGATTGTAGAACTGAAAGACGAAGCCGATATGGTCTCTGCGGTAGTCCGACAGCGCGTTCCGGTCGGTCCAGTCCAGCGGTTCACCCTCATAAAAAATATTCCCGGACGTGGCTGTCTCGATGCCTCCCAGGATGTTGAGCATGGTGGATTTTCCGGAGCCGGAAGGTCCGAGCACGACGATCAGTTCGCCGTTTTCGATCGTAAAAGAAACCCCTTTTAAAGCGTGTACCTCCACATCTCCGGTCTGATATGTCTTCGTGATATTTTCTGCTTTCAACAGCGGCTGCAACGGATCGTTCCCCTATATTCCCTGAAATGACGGGATTCGGCGTGATATTGACATCTTTGGTTAGCTATTGCTAACTACCTGCCCTATTATTGCACTTTGCACTGTTTTGGTCAAGAGATTGCAGACAAAAGTCGAACAAGGTATAATAAAAAAAATAGAGACAAAAGGAGGCCTATTATGAAGAAAAAGACGAAGATCATATTAACATCCGTAACGGCGGCATCCGTCACTTCAGGGCTTCTTGCCGGGTTGTACGCCACGTACCGCGTCGCCTTCCATTCGCCCAACGGCAATCAGAATGACGATTTCGAATACCGCTTTACCGATCAGACCCGGCCCATGTCCTATAAGATCTTCCGGATGATCGGCGCTATGCATGCCCTGGAATACGAAAAAGTGAGCGTGGATTCCTTCGACGGACACAAACTGATCGGCCGTTACTACGAAGTGAGCAAAGGCGCACCCCTGTGCATCTGCGTCCACGGCTACCGCGGCACGCCCGCCAGAGACTTTTCCGGCGGTGCCCGCATGCTGCTGGAGATGGGCTACAACGTGCTGATGCCCGAGCAGAGAGCGACCGGCGAGAGCGGAGGCCATGCCATCACGTTCGGCATGAAGGAGCACAAGGACTGCAGAAGCTGGATCGACTACGCCATCCGCCGCTTCGGCACCGGCGTCAAGATCTGCCTCGTAGGCGTCTCCATGGGTGCCACGACCGTACTGATGAGCGTCGTAGACGGTCTGCCCGAAAACGTAAAGGGCATCGCCGCGGACTGCCCCTTCGATTCTCCGGTAGACATCATCAAGCAGGTCGCCTGGAGGGATTATCACATTCCACCCTTCATCGCGGGCCCCGCAGCCGGCATGGCAGCCCTGCTCTACGGACATTTCCGTCTGGGCGGACTTACCGCGTCCGACGGTGCGGCGGCATCCCAGGTGCCCATCCTGCTCATCCACGGCGAGGACGACCGCTTTGTGCCTGCCTACATGAGCAAGAAGATCGCAGAAGCCAATCCGGAGATGGTGACCCGGGTCACGTTCCCCGGCGCCGGCCACGGCATCTCGTTCCTGGCGGACGAAGAAAAGTACAAGAAAGTGACCGGAGATTTCCTGGACCGGATCTTCGCGTAAAACAAATATAGTGTTATTTCATTGCCTGCTCGGGCACGCTCCCGCTCACGGGGGTACCCCCACGCAGCGGTGCCTCGCCGGAGCCGGTATATCTTCGAGGGGCAATCGCTAATGCACGAGCGCAGCGAGGAGTGTTGCCCCGAGAGGATATACCGGTCCGGCTTATTATTATGCTTTAATACTTCCCGATCGGCGGCTGTGCGTATTCGGGCAGCGGGCAGGTGTACTTGCCGCCGTTCTTGCGCAGCAGCTCTGCCTTCGCCTTTTCGATCAGCTCCGGCTGCGCCATGGTGCGCACCGTCGCCAGCGCCAGCACCTTCGCCGCCACCATCATGCCCTTATCGCCGATGGAGCTGTTGGAGAAGGCCACGTTCTGCCAGCTATGTCCCACGTTGCCGACACAGGCCGTCGCCACGTTGATGTTGACGGTGGGCGTCGCATAACCTACGTCGCCGACGTCCGTGGAGCCGGAGTGATATCCGTTTTCGTTGATATCAAAGGGGTGGATCTCGCTGTCCAGCGGCTTTGCCAGGATCTCCGGCACTCTTTCGAAGCCGTAGATCTGCTCTGCGATCTCCGCGATGGTCTTCTGGATGGGCTTCGGATAGGTCCGTACGAAGTCCGCCGCCAGCTTGTATTCGTCTTCCGTCCACTGGGGCGCGCCCACTTCCTGCAGGCATTCGTCCGCCAGCACCGCCAACGTCTTGTTGGGCACGTAGTCCGAGAAGGCCATGGTCACTTCGTATTCCATCTTGGTCTCGGTCATCAGCGCTGCGCCCTTAGCGATGTTCACGACCCGGGCGAACAGTTCCTTCACCTGCGCCACCTTCGGCGCTCTCACCTCGTATTTGATGACCGCATGGGCCGGCACCACGTTGGGCTGGGCCCCGCCGGCATCGGAGTACGCATAGTGCACCCGCGCCTGGTCGATCATGTGCTCTCTTAAATAGTTGACCCCTACGTTCATCAGCTCTGCTGCGTCCAGGGCGCTTCTGCCCAGTTCCGGTGCGCCGCCCGCGTGGGACGCGATGCCGTCGAAGGTGAAGTTGGCGCCCATGATGGCCACGTCGCCCTTCGCCGGGACCCGGTTGAGATACGCGGGGTGCCAGGCGTAAGCGAAATCCACGTTGTCGAAATAGCCGGCTCTTGCAATGAACTGCTTGGATCCGGCGCCTTCCTCCGCAGGGCAGCCGAAGTAGATGATGGTGCCGTCCTTGCCCTCCGCCTGCAGATATTCCTTGACGGCGATGGCCGCAGCTGCGCCGCCGACGCCTAGCAGGTTATGGCCGCATCCGTGACCCGGCGCACCGGTGCACAGAGCCTGCCGCTCCGTAGTTCCTGCCGCCTGACTCAGTTCCGCCAGCGCGTCGTATTCGCCCAGGATGGCCGCCACCGGTTTGCCGCTGCCGGACACGAAGGTCGCCGTAAAGGCCGTGGGAATGTCCGCGATGCCCTTTTCGATGGTAAATCCTTCGGAAGCCAGAGCCTGCTCCAGCGCTGCCGCAGACTTCTCTTCTTCATAAGCCAGTTCCGCATAGCCCCAGATCTCTCTGGCCAGGGATTTGATGCGATCGGCTTTGGCGTCGATCACCTGGGATAAAAATTGCAATTCACTCATATCGAACCTCTCCTATTACAGAACTTTGCTCAAGAACTCTTTGGCACGGGGGCTGGTGGGGCTGGAGAAGAAACTCTCCGGGTCACCCTGCTCCTGGATGATGCCTTCGTCTATAAACAGTATACGGTCTGAGACCTGCCGCGCAAAGCCCATTTCGTGGGTGACGTTCAGGATGGTCATGCCTTCCTTGGCCAGGTCTTCGATGACCGTCAGAACTTCCTTTACCATTTCCGGGTCCAGGGCGCTGGTGGGTTCATCGAACAGCATCACATCCGGTTCCATGGCCAGCGCTCGCACGATGGCGAGACGCTGCTTCTGACCGCCGGACAGCTGCCGGGGATAGACGTCGCGCTTGTCCAGCAGGCCGACCCGTGCGAGCAGCGCTTCCGCCTGCTCCGTCGCCTGCTTCTGGGGCACCTTCAGTTCCAGCACCGGCGTAAGGGTGATGTTCTCCAGCACCGTCATGTGGGGGAACACATTGAAGTTCTGGAACACCATGCCGATCTTCTGCCGGTACTGCGGCAGCTTCTTGCCGGCCTTCATGATGTCCTGCCCCTTGAAGAAGATCTGTCCGGACGTGGGCTCTTCCAGCCGGTTGAGGCAGCGCAGGAACGTGCTCTTGCCGCTGCCGGAGGGGCCGATGATGGAGACGACTTCGCCGGGGGCGATATCCGTGGAGATGCCCTTCAGCACGTGGACGTCTCCGAAATTCTTATATAGGTCGCAAACGCGGATGATGGGCTCAATCACTGGCCTTCAGCCTCCCTTCGATGCGGCCTGCCGCAAACGACAGCACCGTGGTGACGATCAGATAGATAATGCCGGAGATGATCAGCGGCGGCAGCGCCAGGAAGGTGGACGCCTGTACGGTCTTGTAGGCCGTCGTCAGCTCCCGGATAAAGAAGACCGACGCCAGAGACGTCTCCTTGATGCAGGCGATGAACTGGCTTACCAGAGCCGGCAGGATGTTCTTGATGGCCTGGGGCATGATGATCTTCTGCATCAGGTGCACTTCCGTAAGGCCGATGCTGCGGCCTGCCTCCCACTGTCCCGGGTCAACGGCGGCGATGCCCGCCCGGACGATCTCGGCGATGTAGGCCGAAGCGTTGATGATGAGCGCCACGACGATGCAGGCCAGGTCCGACATCTGGAACGGCACGACCTTCGGCAGCAGGATCCAGAAGAAATACAGCTGCAGCAGGATCGGCGTGCCCCGCAGGATCTGGATATAGACCGCGGTGACCGCGCTCAGCAGCTTGAATTTGCTCATGCGCAGGAAGGCGATGATGAGTCCCAGGACGGTGCCCAGGATGAGGGTGATCGTCGCCAGCCACATGGTTCCCCAAAGGCCTTTGAGGAACACCATATTATATTTTGACCAGACTTTGATGATCTTGTCCATACTACTTCTCTACAGATATAAGCCGGGAGCAGGAGCTGCTCCCGGGCTTGCTTAAGCGTTACGTGATGCTCTTTTCCTGGGATTATTCGATGCCCAGGCTGCGGGCATAGTCCGAATACTCGTCGTACCACTTATCGATGGTTCCTTCTGCCCGGAGTTCTTCGATGCAGCCGTTGATGAATTCGGTGAGTTCGTCTTCGCCCTTGGGAACGCCGACCCGGGTGCCCTGGGTGGACTCATCTACCACAAAGCGGAAGCTGGAGATCGCCAGCCCGCCGTTGGCCTCTGCATAGAGCTGTCCGTTGTTGATATCGGTAGCGCAGGCGTCTGCCTTGCCTTCAGAGACCATCAGGTAGCCGTCGGTCATGGAGGAGACCAGCTTCAGGTCTTTATACGCCGGGATCTGATCGTTTACGAAGCCTTCCTGAACGCTGCCGCTCTGGGTGACCAGAACCAGGTCTTTGCAGTCTTCGGCATTCACGATCTTGCCTTCTTCGCCTTCCCGGAGGATGAATCCGTAGGAAGCGGCTTCCTCACCGAAGCGGTAGCCGACGGACATGTTCATGTTTTCGGCTCTGCCCGGGGAATAGGCCAGTGCGGAGATCGCCATATCGTACTTGCCTTCCGTGATGGAGGCCAGTACAGCGGAGAATTCCAGAGGAACGATGCGGAGCTCTACGCCCAGCTTCTCTGCGATGTACTTGCCGAGCTCGATGTCGACGCCCTGATACTGATCGTCGCCGGTCTTACTGGAATCGATGAATTCCATCGGTGCCCAGTAGGGTTCGGTCGCCATTTCGATATAGCCTCTTGCCTTAATGGCTTCCAGTCTGTTGGCGGGTTCTGCGGTTTCCTCACCGCCCGCCGCTTCTTCGCCGCCGCCGGAGCTGCAGGCAGCCATTGAGAAGATCATTGCCAGCGCCAGTAATACTGCAAATAACTTTTTCATCGTGTTCTCCTTGCCTTTCTATACAGTAGTTTCCATCCGTTTGCCCTTTGGGAAGGGCTTGTTTTTCCTTTGATGGTTTGTATTGTAGCACTGCCGCTTTAGTGTGTCAACACTTTAGTGCAGTGTAGTGATATTTTTTTTTGTACAGAGGGATAGGTACTTTGTGTTCTTGCTCCTAACAGTCCCACTGGTATTTTTTCAGGTCCACGTGCCCGTCCGCCTTCAGGAACACGCCCTCCCGGGCGAGCAGGTCCGCCTGACCCGTCCAGCCCGGCACCAGCCTGCCGTTGTGGGAGACCACCCGGTGACAGGGATAGCGGCCGTAATATTCCGCATTGCTGAGGACCTTCCCCACCAGACGGGAGTTTTTCTCCCGCCCGATGAGCCTTGCGATCTGTCCGTAGGTCGCGACGCAGCCTTCCGGGATCTCCTCCACCACGGAGAGGATCTCGTAGGCCAGATCATCCGTAAGCCTTGCCATGGGTCACTGCGCCAGGATGGCGAAGTAGACATCCACCATCGTACCGATCAGCTCGTCCATAAAATCGAAGGCCGCGGTGTGGATGGCGGGTCTGTCCCCTGCAGAGACGGTAAATTCTGCGCCGGGGCACTGCTTTAAGAACCAGCCGAAGTCCTCGGAGCCGCGGGTGATCTGCTCCGGCATCGCGGTGGGCAGACCGATGGACTTCGCAGCATTGATGACCTTCATGGCCTGCTCGGGCGTGTTCGTCGTGTCGGGGAAGACATCTTCGTAGGAAAAATCCACCGTAAGGCCGTCCTCGGATGCGCGCTTTTCGGCAAAGGCGATCACTTCGTCGCGGATCTGGTACATGTCCTTATCGTGCTCCGCCCGCAGCGTGACCCCGATGCATCCCTTGGAAGCAGCGATGCCGAAAGCGTGTTCGCCGACCTTGATCTCGCAGATCGTCGCGAGCACAAGTTTTTCGAAGCGGCTCTGGTCCGCGATCTTCATGATCTCCTTCGCGGTGTCGCAGATGGCAAGAGACGGATTCTTTCCCAGCTCCGGCTGGCTGGCGTGGGTCGGCGCGCCGGTCATGACGATATTCATGCCCATGGACGCGCAGTTGGTGCCCTCCAGGCGCGTGGCGACCGTGCCGTAGGGGAGTCCCGTCATGTTGTGGCAGGAATAGATCTCCTTGATGCCGGTCTCCTTTACGAAGTCGCCGCACTCACAGGCGCCCTGCCCCGTCTCTTCCGCGTGCTGGAACACCAGATAGACGTCCCGCTTCGGCACCTGCGCTTCCAGTTCCATGGCGAACGCGCACAGCGCAGCCACATGGCCGTCGTGTCCGCACTTGTGCCCGCAGCCCGGGATCTGGCTCTTCCAGGGAGCATCGATCTCATCTTCCATGGGCAGCGCGTCGAAGTCTGCCCGGAAACCGATCGGATACGGATCCTTTCCGTCCGCGCCCAGGTAGCAGGCGTAGAACCATTTGTCCTTGTCGACCAGCTTCAGGTTCGTATTATCCTTTAAGAAATCCATCAGGTGCTGCTTGGTCCAGACTTCCTGATAGGAAAGTTCCGGATGCGCGTGGAGCTCGCGGCGGAGTTGGGTGGCTTTTTGTAATATGTCTTTGTTCATGGTCAACCTCCTAGTTAACGCTTGTAAAATGGGTACTCAATAATGTGATTGGAGTTTCCTCTGTTTCGCCTTCTTTTTTCCAGGCGACGATATAATCGATCGTAGCATAGTCCATACGATATCCGGCTCTAGTCTGCCTGGCCAACACTTCACGTCCCGCTTTAGACAATGAACCGATCATCCATGGGTGACTGTTTATTTCTGCATAAATATTGCCGTGTTGAATATCTATCATATCACCGCCTCTTAATTGGAAAATGATTTGTTTGTTCGGTTTAAAAGTATCCAGGAACAAATCTTGATAACCCAGTTCAACAACCAGCTCTTGCGGTCTTAAATATACCCGCGGATCTTCTCTATATATTGCGTTCATAAACTGAAACTTATCAAATAACCTATTATTATAATGGATTTTCAAATCATTTTTCGCGCGGGTCATTCCCACATAAAGAACATGCCTCCTTTCATCTTCATCATCCGAGAAGTTGTCCAACAAAAGATAGACTCTGTCAAATTCACGACCTTTTGCTTTATGGATCGTGGAAACAGTTATGATTCCCTCACGGTTTTCAAAAAAGTCTTCAAGTTTTGATTCTCTGATATACTCTTCAAGGTCACTCTTGTAATAGCGGTCATTGACCGCCTCAAAAGAGGACAGCATCCTGTCACACAATGCATAGTTTGAACTGCCAGAACAACGCGCTTTAAAATTCGTACGGACAGAATCCCATATTTCTTTCGATATTATCGGTTCATTCGTCCTGCGTTCCAGTTCTTTCAATAGCATCCTGATTTCAACGAGATTGTATAATTTTATCGCATTGTTGGATTGAATCAGATTTGCCCGTAATCGTTTTTGCCGAAGCAAACCAAGAACCCGAAGCGCCTCCTCATTGGTCTGTGTCAAAACAGATAGGGAATCTCGCTCATTCCAATTCTGGAGAATATCTTCCACGATAGCATTCTCCATATAGCCGCTGTTATGGTGTACAAGCTCAACGATTCCATGCTCTTTACGCACAGCAATCGCAGGATGGATCTTTAAACGAGTTGAGATCGATTTTGCATATACATCTGAAAAGTCGACAATGTCCTTTGCAGAGCGGTAATTATCCAGCATTTCATACTGCGTTGCTCCATATTTAGAGATCAGCAATTGCATGTATTTCGAGTCGGACCCTCTGAACTCGTAGATATTCTGGTCATCATCGCCAACAGCAACCACTTTCAGATCATCGTTATATTGAATGAGTTCCTCGATCAAAGAAAACTCATTTTCATCCATATCCTGAGCCTCATCAATGACAAGCACTTTCTTCGTAATTTTCCCAGGCTCAACCTCACCTAAGCGAATCATTTCAACCGCTTCTGCTACGATATTCTGGGATCCCTCTAAATTGCCCGGACGGCCCAACAAATCAAAGCAATACGAATGAAACGTCTTCATATCGATGAACAATGCAGCGTTCCCAACCAAATCTAGCAAACGTTTCTTGAATTCTGTTGCTGCAGCACGGGAAAATGTCAACATCAAAAGCTGTTCATGCTTTACATCTTCCATCTGCATCAAGGCTGCAAGTTTATGGACCAAAACCTTCGTTTTTCCACTCCCCGGGCCAGCTGTCACAACAATATGTTGGGAAGAATTGTCATCTATAATTTGTCGTTGAACCTCCGATAATTCGCCAAATAACTTATCATACCGCTCTGTTGTAATATTTCTTGACAGATCTCTTTGTTCATCACCGGAGAAGTACTTAGAAATGAACTTCTTATAATCCAGATTGAAGTAATCGTGTACAAAACTTAATGCAGCAGAATAATCCTGCATCATCAAATTTGCATACTTTCCCACAATGTGAATCTGTTGAATCCGCTGTCTATAGAATTCGTCCAGATATTTATAATCATCTTTTTTATAACGGATGGAGTTGTCTTCAACAAGTTTATGGATCTCCATTCCGTTATACAGAACGAGGAAACCCCCTTCAAGTTTCAGTGCATTGATCTTTGTCAGATACAATAATGCATCTTCGATATCGTTCAAGGTTATGCTTTCAAGCCCAAGTGTTTCTGGATATGTCTCCCTAAATTTTTTAAGAAGGCCAACAACAGAGAATTGTACAGGAATTTCTACATCCGGTTTGTGCTGCCTTTCTGCAATATCGTAAAACTCATTGATAATAAACCTGCAGATGCTCTCCCTGCGAGAGATCCTCAAATTTAGAATTAAGGGATCTGTAGAGGGAATATAATACGGTAAGCCTCCACCAGGGACGTCTACTTTCTGCAAATAATGCTTAATGGTCAAAAAGTATAGAAGGGTACGTATATTCTTCTCTGTGGATCCGCTGATACCGCTTTCCATAGCTCTCGCATTTAACTCTTTATAATTGACCTGCCCTCCGTCCATTGAAATATTTTGAAGTATGTATTGCTCTAATCTCGAAAAACGGCGAAGAGCATTTGATGCTTTGACCCTGGTATCCCCTGGCAAAATGAAGGCTGTCATATCGTTGTCATCTGCCAGAAGCCCTTCTTGCCGCAGATTATTGATACAAGAAATGACCTCTGTTTTATCAACGCCAAGACGATCTGCAATATAGTCGACACGACTCTCAGCAGCCTCATCATCAGCTTTTCGCCTGCTCCTGCTTCCGATCAGATAACTCAATATTCTTCCGGCAAGCAGTCGCTCATCCCCGGAAATGATTTCCGACTGTTCTAAACGCCTGGAGGCATCATCCATAGTCCGAACTTGGATGCTGTTCGCATAAATCCGCGGCATGTTCCGGCCCCGCTTTACATACCCGGCAGTCTCCAGAGCTGCAATCGCAGTTTTGACCCTCGTTTCAGAATCAGGGCCGTCATCCCAGCCGGCAAAACGTTGGATCTCCAGCGGAGAACAACAAATCGTCGATCTTTGTTTTGTTAACGATTTAATAGCGCGCCAAACTTGTTGGATCTCGCTGATGCTCAATTTTGTCTGGTTCAAGAGCATAAAATGCTTATCCAGATCTTCGTTATTATAAAGCACGTAGCAGTGTGCGTTTATTGAAGCATCCCGCCCAGCCCGTCCGGCTTCCTGAACATAGTTTTCCAGAGAATCTGAGATATCATAATGCACAACAAGCCCCACATCGCTTTTATCAACACCCATACCGAATGCTGATGTTGCAACAATTACTTGTGCCTCACCACGCATAAAGGCATCTTGATTTGCCACTTTATCATCTGCGTCCATCTTCCCATTGAAGGGTAGCGCCGCAAGGCCATCCTTTTGCAATTTTTCAGCAATTCGCCATGTCCTCTTTGTTCGCGAGACATATACAATAGTCGGGCAGGAGTAGCTATCGATCAAATTGCGTAAAGCTACATATTTCTCTTCATCAGTTTCCTTGAACTGCACATAGTACTGCAGGTTTTTCCTGGATGAATCTGTTGTAAACAGCTTTAATTCAACACCTAAATACTCGTGAAAATAGTCGCAGATATCGGTGATTACTTTCTGTTTGGCAGTTGCGGTGAAACACGATACAGGGATGTCTTTTGACGATTTTTTCTTTTCCTGCAGAGATTTTATGAATTCACCAATGTAGAGATAATCGACTCGGAAATCTTGTCCCCACGCCGAAAAGCAGTGGGCCTCGTCCACGACAAATCGGACGACATTGCGAGACAGAAGCATTTTCTCTACAGTTTTGGATCGTAAGGATTCCGGTGCAATATAAAGAATCGATGCAGTCCCATCCATCACCTGATCAATGGCAGCTTTGCGCTCCACAGGGTTCAACAAACCATTGATCGTAACTGCGCCAACGATTCCCCGTTGTTCCAGATTATCCACTTGGTCCTTCATAAGTGATTGCAAAGGGGAAATGACAACAGTCAGACCTTTTTCCGTATCGCCGGCAATCAGCGCAGGAAGCTGAAAGGTCAAAGACTTTCCACCGCCAGTCGGGAACACTGCCAAAAGAGATTCTCCGCGAACTGCAGCTTCAACGGCGTTTTCCTGTAGAGGGACTCCCTCATATTTGCGAAACTCTGAATAGCCGAAATACTTCTTAAGTGCACGATGAACATCAAAGGTAGTCTTACAGTAAGCGCAGCCATCTTTGCAAGGTGCACCGCATAGATCGTGGAGGACCTTTTCTACACGCGGATACTGAATCATCAACCAAGGAGGCATAATTGACCGTCGGTCTGGAGCAGATATTAATGCAAGAGCATAAGCCAACTCGACAGGGGATGTTTTTACCAGGCTTGAAACATCTGCATTCGAACAAATCCGACCGTCAAAATACTCTCTAATGACAATAGAGATATCCCCGTTATATGGGGAGAATGGCATTGCGCCGAAGAATCCATGAAAGCCTGGAGTCTTGTATAACAGCGTACAATAGATTCTCCTGAGTTGAATTGGCAGTGCATCAAAAGCAGCAGCTTCATCCTGGAAAAGCCGCATAGCCTTCAAACTGTCATTCAAAGGGTTGTTTAATTCATCTACTTGCAGCTTATCGTCTTTGAGCAGATGATGATATGGACGGTTTGGGAATAACAAAGGCGAGAGAAGCAGTGTATCGATTGGTATTGCGCGAATCGTTTTATTAAGCCATTGTGAAACAAAACGCAAGTCGTGTGCGACAATATTATGTCCGCAGATATACCGGCTTCTTCCGATAAAATGATCTAACGCAGAAGGAATAGCAGAATGCATTTTAGACCCATCTAATTTGCATGCGCCGGCGTCTACAACGACTTTAGAGTCCAACCCTACTTCGACATCGATAAATACAATACTTTTATCCATCTTGTCTACTTCCTCAAATATTTCGTTCCTCGCCCGGTTCCGATCTTCTGGATTGCCCCCGTTTTTACCATAGCACCAAGCACAGCCTCTATAGTCGTAGGGCTCACATCAGGAAGGATCTTACAGATCTCGGATTTGGAGATTGGAGTTAAGCAATTCAACACAGTAGCTTCAATGCGTGCCTTTTTCGTGACCCTGCCACTCTGGACTGTAGCAAAGCGTTGATCCAACTCTTTATAACACAAGTACAGCATACTGAGGAAATTCTCCACGAACGGCATATAATCGTTTTCGTTTGTATGCCAGCCAATAGAAGATTTTCTCAATGCCTCATAATAAAATGCTTCATTTTCATTAATTTGCTCTTCAAAAGAAACATATCTTCCAGCATCATATCCATTTTTATACAAGAGCAACAAGGAGAGAAGGCGCGACATTCTCCCGTTTCCATCCTGGAACGGATGAATGCAGAGAAAATCCAAAATGACACAGGGAATCAAGAGCAATTGATTGATATTTGCATTCCCTCTGGCATCCCAATAAGCAAGCTCCAACTGTTCCATAGCAGAAGCAGTTTCGACTGCAGAAACTGGCTCAAAACGTACACGCCTTGTTCCATCGCGCAATTCTTCGATAATGCGGTTGTCTGTGCGTTTGTATGAACCGCCAAGGGGATCTCCGGTAAATGCAAGCATGACCTCATGAAGGCGAAGGATATCTGAACGGCGAAAATCTATTTCCGTGTAAGAAGTGTGTATCAAATTTAATGCATCTCTATAACCTGCAATTTCAGCCTCTGAATGATCTAACGGGGCGCTATTGCGGTTAACGATAGCCTCAATACGTGCATCTGAAGTGATGATTCCCTCAATCGCATTGGAACTTTTGACTGACTGAACTTTTGCAATGTTTTCCAACTCTGAAAAGACCCTTTCGTGTAAGTCTTTCCGTACACCAGCCATCGTTTTTAATGCGGAGATGCTGGATGTCAGGTTCACCAGATTTGCTGGCAACAACCCATTGTTCAAAAAGGAATAGTTAAATCTTCTCATAAACCCTCCAGTTATCTGCATATATTCTAAAAAATTATAGGCAGATAAACAACCCGTTTCTGCATATAACCTCGTATTTTATATGCAGAAAAGCGACTCGTATCTGCATATACTCTTGGCAGTTATATGCAGGTAAGCAGTGGTGGACCTTTTCATGTTTTCTAAAAAGCCCACCCGTTTTAATCTCAAAATGGCTCAAAATTGGTGAACAAACTGTAATCATTGCATTTGGCCACCACTTTTCCGCAAATATGGTGGAAAAGTGGGTGCTCAAATTCGAAAATGAAAGAAACACCACCATCCATTTGCCGCAAATTGCTCTATAGCGATTCACCCTATACCAAAACAACTGTCCTTTATCTCTGCTATCTGTGGTCTGAGGTGACCCCCAAAAAGTAGAGTCTATGGAACATGGTATAATTACCATAGACTGGAGGGGTCAGCATGTCAAAGAAGTATTCCATGGCAATTAGGGTTCAAGTAGCAAAAGAGGCAAGCCAACCTGAGTTACAGGGTCT
>JAGAHX010000070.1 GCA_017626845.1 Bacillota bacterium | reverse complement strand
GCCAGAAGCAGCGCATCGCCATCGTGCGGGCCATGGCGCTCGACCCCGACGTGATGCTCTTCGACGAACCCACTTCGGCGCTTGACCCGGAGATGGTCGGCGAAGTGCTGAAGGTCATCCAGGAGCTGGCGGAGGAAGGCGTAACGATGGTCGTCGTGACCCACGAGATGGGCTTCGCCAGAAAGGTCGGCACCCGCATCCTGTTCATGGATGACGGGGTCATCGCCGAGGAAGGCACCCCCGAACAGATCTTCGACCACCCGCAGAACGAACGCACCAGGGACTTCCTGTCCAAGGTCATCAACGTAATATAAGCAACGCAATTGAGGAGGCAAATACCAATGCTTGGAACCATTAACCCCGAAATTTTATTCCTGCAGCAGGAAGACCAGATCAAGGCAGGTCTTCTGGACATGAAGATGATCCTGGAGATCACCGAAGAGACCTATAAGCTTCTCGGCGAAGGCAAGATCCAGAATCCGCCGAAGACCCACCTGGGCATCCCCGATCCTGCAAACTGGAATTCCTTCTTCAACACCATGCCCTGCCACATCGCAGGCGACTACAACATCGCCGGCGTCAAGTGGGCAGCGGAGAGCAAGAAGAACGCAAATACACCCGGCATCCCCTACGGCATTGACATTTCCATCCTGAGTGACCCCGAGACGGTCCTCCCGTTCTGCATCCTGGACGGCACCATCATCACCGCGATGAGAACCTCTGCCGTTGCCGGTGTTCAGGCCAAGTACTGCGCCCCCTCCGATACGAAGACCGCGACCCTCATCGGCGCCGGCGTCATCGGCGAGACCATGGTGATGGCGATCTGCGAAGCGATCCCCACGGTCAAGACGATCTACATCTGCGACCTGGATCTGCCCAAGGCGGAAAAGATCGCGGCGGAATACAAGGACAAGTATCCCGGCGTGGAGATCATCCCGACGGCGGACAGCAAGGCGGCAGCGGCCAAGTCCGAGCTCATCATGGGCGAGACCACCGCGAGAACACCGTTTATCGACAAGGAATGGGTCAAGCCCCACAGCGCCATCGTCTGCGTCTCCAACGAAGCGACGAAGGACGTAGCCCTGATGGCGGACGTAAAGGTCGTCGACTACTGGAAGCAGATGGTCACCTTCAAAAACAAAGCCATCGTACAGGCATTCGATGCCGGCGAGCTCACCAGAGAACAGATCCTGGAGACCTCCGACCTGGTGCTGGGCAAGCCTTGCCGGACCAACGACGACCAGTTCATCTACGCCTGCTCCCTGGGCCTCGGCGCACTGGACATCACCGTCGCATACAAACTTTATCAGAACGCAATGAAGATGGGACTTGGCACCAAGATCAAGATGTGGGACAAGCCCCTGTGGGAATAAGACAGAAAAGGAGACAAAACCATGAAAAAACTGATCGCACTCTTACTGGCCGCCGTTATGGTATTCGGCCTGGCTGCCTGCTCCGGCGGCAGCGAACCCGCAGCGGGATCTGCTTCCGTCATCGACGAGATCAAGACCGCAGGCAAACTCACCGTAGGCACTTCTGCGGACTATCCCCCCTATGAATTCCACACTGAGATCGACGGCGTCGACACCATCGTCGGTTTCGATATCGCCATCGCCCAGGCCATTGCTGATGATATGGGCGTTGAACTGGAGATCGTGGATATGTCCTTCGACAACCTGCTGATGAGCCTTGCCAACGGCGAATTCGACATGGTCATCGCCGGCATGACCTCCAATGAGGAGCGCCTGAAGGCTGTTGACTTCTCCGAACCCTACATGGTGAGCAAGAACCTCATCCTCGTAAAGAGCGAGAATGCGGACAAATACAAGACGCTGGACGATCTGAAGGGTGCCAAGGGCGGCGCGCAGACCGGTTCCATCCCTTATCAGCGCTGCGTGGAGTACTGCGGGGAAGAGAGCTCCGTCGGTCTTGCCAAAGTGCAGGATCTCGTGATGGAGCTGCAGGCCGGAAAACTCGACCTCATCTTCCTGGACTACATGACGGTCCTGACCTATGCGGCGGTCAACGACGATCTGGAAGCGGTGGACGTCAACATCCCCACCACGGACAGCGGTTACTGCATCGCCGTCGAGAAGGGCAACACGGAGCTGGCCGAATACATCAACGGCGTGCTGGCAAAACTGGCGGAATCGAACGCGATCGAGGAGTTCGTCGTGGAAGCCCAGCAGCAGGCCGGCATGGAGGAGTAAGATTACTTAAAAATCATTTCGACATGGCAAACTATTTGAGGGAAAGGCAGGCAATGCCTTTCCCTTTATGGTACAATAAGATGTTAAAGTACGCGAATTTTGGAGGCAATCAACATGGCAAATAAATTTATCGCAGACCGTCTGCTGCAGGAAACCGTCCCCCTCATGTCGAAACTCGCCGGTATGACCGCCGGCATGGACGATCTCATCGACCTGTCCATCGGCGATCCGGACTTTACGACCCCGGCGCCCATCATCGAAGCGGGATATAAAGATGCGCTGGCGGGCTGCACCCACTACACCCAGCACAGAGGCTATCCGGACGTCATCCAGGCGGTCGTGGATTACTACAAGAGAGAGTTGGGCGTGGTCACCGACGAGAAGAACGTTCTCATCACCACCTCCGCGGACTACGCGGCGTTCCAGGCCTGCTTTGCCACCATCAACCCCGGCGACGAAGTCCTCATCCCGGATCCGTCCTTCCTGTGCTACCGCAGCCAGGTGGAATATTCCGGCGGCAAGTCCGTCATGGTGCCCACCTACGAGGAAGACGGCTGGCGGCTGAAGGCGGAGATCGCGGAAAAATACGTGACCCCGAAAACGAAGGGCATCTTCATCAGCACCCCCAACAACCCGACGGGGGCCTGCATGCATAAGGAAGACCTGGAAGGTATCGTAAGACTGGCCGAAAAGTACGATCTGCTGATCTACTCCGACGAGATCTACACCTGGTACAGCTACGATATCCCCTTCGTGAGCGTCCTGAGCATCCCCGGCGCTGCGGAGCGCACCGTGGTCATCAACAGCATGTCCAAGAACTACGTCTGCACCGGCGCACGCCTTGCCTGGGTCATCGCCCCGGTCCAGATCATCGGCGCCATGGTGCAGGAAGGCATGAACATGGTCTACACCGCGCCCTCCATCTCCCAGCGCATGGGCAAATTCGCGCTGGAGCAAGGCAAGGAAGTCATGGCACCCATCATGGCCGAGTTTAAGGAGAGAATGTTCAAGACGGCGGAGCGGATCAATCAGATCCCGCATCTGAAGGTCCAGAGCCCCCCGCCCGGCACGTTCTATCTGTTCGTAAACGTCAAGGAGACCGGCCTGACCGACGAGGAATTCGTGCTCAAGGTGCTGCAGGATGCCCACGTCGTAACGGTGCCCGGCAGCAATTTCGGAAGCTGCGGCAAAGGCTACGTGCGCTTCTGCGCCACGGTGGGCCTGCCCAAGCTGATGGAGGCCTGTGACCGCATCGAAAAGCTGGGATTATAAAGACCCTTCGACAGGCTCAGGGTCCGTCACGTGCGCTGAGCTTGTCGAAGCGTAAAAACGGGAATAGAGATCAGATATAGGAGAGATTTATGGGATTTTTAGAAAAGATTTTCGGCGACTGGAACGAAAAGCAGATCCGCAGGATCGAAAAGATCGTGGATCAGATCGAGGCTCTTGACGGGGAGATGCAGAGCCTGTCCGATGAAGAACTCAAGGCCAAGACGCCGTATTTTAAGGAAAAGCTGGCGAACGGCGCCACGCTGGACGACATTCTGGTGGAAGCTTTCGCCGTCTGCCGCGAAGCCGCCTGGCGAAGCCTTGGCATGAAGCACTTCCGCGTGCAGCTCATCGGCGGTGTCGTGCTCCACGAAGGCAACATCGCCGAGATGAAGACCGGCGAAGGCAAGACGCTGGTGGCCACGCTGCCCGTGTATCTGAACGCGCTCACCGGAAACGGCGTGCACGTGGTGACGGTCAACGATTACCTGGCGAAGCGCGACATGGAATGGATGGGCAAGCTCTATACGTTCCTGGGGCTCACCGTCGGGTGCGTCATCCACGGCATTCCCACGGACAAGCGCCGGGAAGCCTATCTGAGCGACATCACCTACGGTACGAACAATGAGTTCGGCTTCGACTATCTGAGAGACAACATGTGCGTCTACCAGAAGGACCAGATGCAGCGCGAGCTCAACTACGCCATCGTGGACGAGGTGGACTCCATCCTCATCGACGAGGCGAGAACGCCGCTCATCATTTCCGGCATGGGCGCCAAATCCACGGATCTGTACCAGACCGCGGACCGCTTCGTGCGCACCCTGGTAAAGGGCGAAGTCATCGAGGACGGCGATCCCCGCTTCGGCGGTACGAAGACGGCCACCGGCGACTTTACGGTGGACGAGAAGGACCGCAGCGTAGCCCTCACCGAGCAGGGCGTCGCCAAGTGCGAAAAGTACTTCGGCATCGAGAACTTCTCCGACCCCGAGAACATGGAGATCAACCACCACGTCCTCATCGCCCTCAAGGCCCACAACATCATGAAGCGCGACGTGGACTACATCGAAAAGGACGGCGAGATCGTCATCGTGGACGAGTTCACCGGGCGCTTTATGTTCGGCCGCCGCTACTCCGACGGTCTGCACCAGGCCATCGAAGCCAAGGAAGGCATCGAGGTCCGCAGCGAATCCAAGACCCTAGCCACCATCACTCTGCAGAACTACTTCCGCATGTACAAGAAGCTGGCCGGCATGACCGGTACCGCCAAGACCGAAGAAGAGGAATTCACGGATATCTACAACATGCAGGTCGTGGTCATCCCCACGAACCGGCCCATCGCCAGAAAGGACCTGGACGACTCCGTCTATTCCACGATGAAGGCGAAGTTCAACGCGGTCTGCGACGAGATCGAGGCGCACCATGCGACGGGTCAGCCGGTGCTGGTGGGCACCATCTCCGTCGAAAAATCCGAGATCCTCTCCGCCATGCTGCAAAGACGCGGCATTCCCCACAACGTGCTGAACGCGAAGCAGCACTTACGGGAAGCCGAGATCATCGCCCAGGCGGGCCGGGAAGGCGCCGTGACCATCGCAACGAACATGGCCGGCCGCGGTACCGACATCCTGCTGGGCGGCAACCCGGATTACGAAGCGAAGAAGGAAATGAAGAAGCTGGGCTACGAGGACGACGCGATCTCCTACGCCAGCAGCTTCGTTCCCTTAAAGGACCCGGAACTTCTGGAAGCCCGGGCGAAATACAGCCAGCTGCTGGAGCAGTTCGAAGAAGAACGCCAGCCCGAACAGCAGAGGGTGCGCGAGCTCGGAGGCCTTCACATCATCGGCACCGAGCGCCACGAATCGAGACGTATCGACAATCAGCTGCGGGGCCGTGCCGGCCGTCAGGGTGACCCGGGCAGCACCCAGTTCTTCGTGGCCTTAGATGACGATCTGATGCGGCTGTTTGGCGGTGAGCGCGTACAGACCATCATGTCCAAGTTCGGTATGGGCGAGGACGAGAAGCTGGAGGCAGGCCTGCTGTCCAAGACCATCGAGAACGCCCAGAAGAAGGTGGAAGGCCGCAACTACGGCATCCGTAAGTACGTGCTGCAGTACGACGACGTCATGAACCGCCAGCGTACCACCATCTACAACGAGAGAAACCGCGTGCTCCACGGGGAGGACTTAAAGGAACACATCATCGGCATGATGCAGGACCAGGTGACGGAGATCCTGGACTATGTAACAGCACCCGGCAAATACGCGGAAAGCTGGGACTGGGACGAGCTCAACAAGCGCTTAAAGACCATCAACCCCAACTTCCACGACATCCGCTATACCGACGAACAGCTGCAGGTCTTAGACCGCGAGATCCTCAACACCGACTGCATGACCATGTTCGAGGGAGCTTACCAGGCTAAGGAAGAGGAGATCGGCACCGAGCGCCTGAGAGAGATCGAGCGCATGCTGCTGCTGCGCATCGTGGACAGCAAATGGATGGATCACATCGACGCCATGGACCAGCTGAAGACCGGCATCGGCCTGCGTTCTCTTGGTCAGCAGGATCCGGCCCAGGCCTACGCCAACGAAGGCGCAGACATGTTCGAACTGATGGTGAAGAGCATCTGCGACGACATGGTGCGCTTCCTGTTCGGCATTACGCTGCAGACCACGGCGGAAAGAAAGCAGGTCATCCGCATTGGGCAGAGCCGCAAGGACGAAGGCGGTTCCGCCATGGATCAGGCCAGATCCGAGAGCAATGTATCCGCATCCGGTTCTGCGGCGGGTTCCGGCGTCGTCTCCGCCTCCGGCGGACTGCCCCAGCAGGTGAAGGCCACAGCGACCAACGCGGGCGACGCGAAGCCCATTCCTTTCCGGGCGGAAAAGCGGCCGGGGAGAAACGATCCCTGCCCCTGCGGCAGCGGCAAGAAGTATAAGAACTGCCACGGCAGAAACGCGTAAAGACTGTGCGTGTTGCTTCGACAAGCTCAGCAACCTTTAAGGTCCCTGAGCCTGTCGAAGGGACAAATCGACGGATAACACGGTCCCTGAGCCTGTCGAAGGGACAAATCGATCAGGAAAGATAATATGCTGCTATTAGACAATCTGAAAAACTCCATCCCGCAGGCAGAGGAGACCCTGGGGAAACTCAGGGAAAGCCTTTGACGTCGATAAAAAGCGGGCGAGACTGGAGGAACTGAATTACGAATCCGGGCTCCCGGGTTTCTGGGACGACCAGGAACGAGCCCAGAAGACCATCAAGGAGCGAGGCACCCTCGAGTCGGATCTGGGCGAATACGACGCCTGCAGCCGGCTGCTTTCCGACGCTCAGGTCTTGATGGAGATGGCGGAGGAAGCGGAGGACGAGGATTCCGCGAAAGAAGCGCTGGCGACATTCGAGGCGTTTCAGACGAAGACGGAGGAAGTCAACATCCGTGCGCTGCTGTCCGACGAATACGACCAGAACAACGCCCTCGTCAACATCCATCCCGGCGCCGGCGGCGTGGATGCCCAGGACTGGGCGGAGATGCTCCTGCGCATGTACACGCGCTGGGCGGAGAAAAAGGGGTATAAGGTCAAGATCTTAGACTATCAGAACGACACCGAAGGCGGCATCAAGAACGTGGAGATCCTGGTGGAAGGACCTCTTGCCTACGGTTATCTGAAGACCGAGAGCGGCGTGCACCGGCTGGTGCGGATCAGCCCCTTCAACGCGGCGGGAAAGCGCCAGACCAGCTTTGCGCTGGTGGACGTTATGCCGGAACTGCCTGAAGACATCCAGGTGGACATCGATCCCGGCGATCTGCGCATCGACACCTACCGCTCCAGCGGTGCGGGCGGTCAGCACGTCAACAAGACGGACTCCGCTGTGCGGATCACCCATATCCCGACCAATATCGTGGTAAGCTGCCAGAACGAGCGCAGCCAGCACCAGAACAAGGAATACGCCATGCGCATGCTGTACGCGAAACTGTACGCGCTGGCACGGCAGGAACATAAGGAGAAGATATCCGAACTGCACGGCGACTACGGACAGATCGCCTGGGGCAGCCAGATCCGCTCCTACGTCTTCCAGCCCTACACGATGGTAAAGGACCACCGCACGGGGCAGGAGACCAGCAACGTGAACGCCGTTATGGACGGCGCCATCGACGACTTTATCTACGCTTCTCTGAACGCGCTGCAAAAGGGGGAATTGTAGTGGAAGAGCTGGAACGCAAAAGAAGGTTTCTCATCAACCTGGCGTATGCCGTGGCAGTAGGGATCGTATATTACGTGCTGGTGCGCTACGTGCTGTACGCGCTCATGCCCTTTACGATCGCGCTGCTGGTAACGTTCCTGTTAAAGCGGCCGGTGGATGCCACGTCCCGGCTGCTGCATATTCCGAGAAGAGGCATCGCGGCGTTCTGGGTCATCCTGTTCTACGGGCTTATCGGAGCGCTGCTCACCCACGCCGTCATCCAGCTGATCTTTACGGTCCTCAGCTGGTTCGGCTCCCTTACGACGATCTATGCGACGCACATCGAGCCCGCCGTACAGCGGGTGCTGCAGTGGTACGAGGAGCTTGTGGCGGATATTGACCCTGCCAGGGTCAGCCAGGCGGAAGTCATCGCCAACAACATCCTGGGCAGCCTGGCCAGCGGCGTAACGTCCCTGTCCCGCTCCCTCGTGGGGTACGCGCAGCGCCTCGCCATGGGTACGCCGAAGTTCTTCATCTCCCTGATCTTCTGCATCGTGTCCACGGTATTCCTGTCCATGGACTACCCCAACATCAACTACTTCTTCCTGGCGCAGTTCAAGGAGAAGTCCCAGCAGACCATCCTGGAAGCGAAGAACTACCTGGTCGGCACCATCGGCGGCATGCTCAAGTCCTACGGCCTCATCATGATGATCACCTGGATCGAACTGACGATCGGCTTAAAGATCATCGGGCTCGAAGACTACATGACAGTGGCGCTCATCATCGCGATCTTCGACATCCTGCCGGCCCTCGGCACCGGCGGCATCATGATCCCCTGGGTCATCATCGAAGTCGTTCAGGGCAACTATTCCATGGGCGCAAAGCTCCTGCTGCTCTACGTCATCATCACGGTGGTGCGCAACGTCCTGGAGCCGAAGATCGTAGGCGAATCCATCGGCCTGCACCCGGTGCTGCTGCTCATCTCCATCTACGTGGGCGGCACCATCCTGGGACCCTTGGGCATCGTCATCATGCCCTTTACCCTCATCGTCATCAAGAAGCTCAACGACGCGGGGCACATCCACGTGTTCCGCAGCGATTACCTGGCGGATAAGAGCACAGATTTCCAGAAAGCCTTCAAGACCAGTACGGTCGTTTCCACGGACGAGGACGAAGAACGGTCCAAGCTCCGGGGATAGGACAGAATTTATATAGAAAGCAGTATTTATGAGCAAGATCAAAGCGGTGCTGTTCGATTTCGACGGCACCATTATGGATACCAACACCATCATCTTACAGTCCTGGCAGCATACGTTCCAGACGGTGCTGGGGCGCGACCCGGTGCACGAGGAGATCGTGGCTACCTTCGGAGAGCCCCTGGACGTGACCATGGCCAAGCTCTTCCCGGACAAGGATACCCACGAGATGGTGGAGACCTACCGCAATTACCAGCGGCACATCTATAAAGACGCCATCACCATGTTCCCGAGGACGAAGGAAGTCATCCTGGAACTGAAGCGCAGAGGCTTCCTGGTGGGGATCGTCACCAGCCGGCTCTGGAGCTCCACGACCCAGGGGCTGTATAAGTTCGATATCGCGGACATGTTCGACGCCGTGGTCTCCGCGGAGGACACGACGATCCACAAGCCCGACCCCACGCCCTGCCTGCTGTGCCTGGAAAAGCTGGGCGTAAGGCCGGAAGAGGCCATCATGGTGGGGGACAGCAAGTTCGACATCCTGTGCGCCCGCAACGCCGGCGTCAAGTCGGTGCTGGTGGCCTGGACCATATCCGTGAACGACGAACAGCGCAAGGAGCTGGCGCCGGAATATTACATCGATGACGCCATGCAGCTGCTGGATATCGCAGAAAACGCTTGATTTTTTAGAGACCGCATGGTAATATAATCCGTGCGTATGCTGATGTGGCTCAGTCGGTAGAGCAGCTGATTCGTAATCAGCAGGTCGCCGGTTCAAGTCCGGCCATCAGCTCCAAGCGACAGACGCCCTTTGCGGGCGTCTGTTTTCTTTTATGCAGGATAGGGAGGCAGCGATATGAGAAGTTATGAGGAACTGAAGCAGCAGGCATTTGCCGCGATCGACGCGAACAAGGACGAAATGTTCGAACTCAACAAATGGATCTTCGACAAGAAGGAGCTTTCGTGCCAGGAGTACGAGACTTCGGCGAAGCTGGTGGAGACCCTGCGCAGTCACGGCTTTACGGTGGAATATCCTTTCGCCGGCCTCGAAACCGCCTTCTTTGCGGAAAAGCCCAGCGGCAAGGCTCACGGCAGAAAGATCGCCATCCTCACGGAGTACGATGCGCTGCCGGAAGTCGGCCATGCCTGCGGCCACTGCCTGTCGGGCAGCATCAGCCTGCTGGCGGCTCTGGCGGTCATCGGCATGCAGGACGAACTGGACGCGGACATCCACGTGATCGGTACGCCCGGTGAGGAGACGGACGGTGCCAAGGGTCACATGGCGGATGCCGGCATCTTCGATTCCTACGACATGGCCATGATGGTGCACCTGAACAACTACAACATGGTGGTGTCGGATGTCGTCGCCATCTCTCCCTTTGAATATCATTTCCACGGCAAGGCGGCCCATGCGGCTGCGGCGCCCTGGGACGGTATCAACGCGTTTAACGCCGGTCAGCTGTTCTTCCATGCGCTGGACATGATGCGCCAGCACATCAAACCCGAATGCCGCATCCACGGCATCTTCCACAATCCCGGAGAAGCGGTGAACATAGTGCCTGAGGAAGTGTCGCTGAGGGTCTACATCCGTTCCCTGGACAAGGAGACACAGGACGATCTCGTGCGCCGGGTAGACGACTGCGCGAGGGGCGCCGCCATCGCGACACAGTGCACCTGGGACAAGACCATGTTCGAGCATCCGTACGACCCGTTCAACCACAACGAGACCGGAAGCAAGGTGCTGGAGGAGATCTACGAAGAGCTGGGGCTGCCTCTGGATGCGCCCAACAGGCGCTTCGGCTCCACGGATGCCGGCAACGTAAGCTGGGTCTGCCCGACCTTCCATCCGCTGCTGGAGACCGTGCCCCACGACATCTCCATCCATCAGAAGGACTTCGCGAACTACATGACGGGAGACCGCGCCTACGAATCCCTGCAGAACGGCGCGAAGATCATCGCGCTGCAGTGCATCCGCATCTTTACGGATCCGGAAAAGCACGCGGCCATGAAGGCGGACTTCGAAAAGACGAGAGGGTAGACGGCACAGAGTGCCTGACACTTTGTGTTTTGCCCGGCGGGATGCCTGCCGGGCTTTTGCGTTGTTTCGGCATCTATCGTATAATGAACGTGTGTGTCGATGCGAAAGGGGGCCGTTATGAAGATCAAAGTTGCTGCAAAACCGCTGGAGGAAGTCCGGCGCATCCCGAAACCGCCCCGGAAAAAGCCCATGCGGCCGGCCCGGTTCTGGCGCTGGGTGATGAAGACGGCCGGTGCAGGAGACCTGAAGGACGCGCAGTTTTCCTATGCGTTCGAAGGGATGGACCGCATGCCGGACGAGCCCTGTCTCGTCGTGATGAACCACTCCAGCTTTATCGACCTGGAGATCGCGGCCCGCATCCTGTATCCCCATCCTTTCAACATCGTCTGCACCTCCGACGGCTTTGTGGGAAAAGAGGGCCTTCTGCGGCGCATCGGCTGCATCCCGACGGATAAATTCGTGACGGATCTGGGGCTCATCGCGCAGATGTCCTACGCCCTGCACGATCTGAAGGACCACGTGCTGCTCTATCCGGAGGCCAGCTACACCTTCGACGGCTGTGCGACGCCGCTGCCTGCCCGCATGGGCGTGCTGCTGAAGAAACTGAAGGCGCCGGTGGTGCTCATCAAAACGGACGGCGCGTTTCTCCGTGACCCGCTGTACAACTGCCTGCAGAAGCGGCACGTAACGGTGAGCGCGAAGGTGAGCCTGCTGGCATCCGCCGAAGAAATACGCACGCTTTCTGCCGCCGAACTGACGAAGCACCTGGAAGAGGCCTTTACCTTCGACAATTTCCGGGAGCAGCAGGAAAGGCAGATCCGGGTGGAGGAGCCTTTCCGCGCAGACGGGCTGCACCGCATCCTGTACAAATGCCCGGAATGCGGCAAGGAAGGGGACATGGATGGTAAGGGCACGCAGCTTACCTGCAAGGCCTGCGGCGCCTCCTGGACTTTGGATGAGACCGGCATGCTGCGGGGGAACGCCGGGGAAGGGGATGCCCACATCCCCGACTGGTACGCCTGGGAGCGGCAGGCCGTACGGGCGGAACTGGAGACCGGCAGCTACCATCTGGATACGCCGGTGCGCATCCTCGTCTTCCGGGATTTTAAAGCGATCTACGACACCGGCCATGGGCGGCTCACGCACGATGCGGACGGCTTTACGCTGACGGACGGAGACGATGCCTTGATCTACCGCCAGGACCCGGGAAAATCCTACAGTCTCTATGCGGACTATTATTGGTACGAGATTGGGGATATAATATGTATCGGAGACAGCGAGTTCCAGTACTACTGCCTGCCGGAGGGGAACGTCCCCGTGGCGAAGGCGAGGCTGGCAACGGAAGAGCTGTTCCAGATCGTAAAGAGACAAAAGAGAAAGGAAGGAGAGTGACCCATGTCTACCCCTCATAACAGCGCGGAAAAAGGCGCATTTGCAAAGACCGTTCTGATGCCCGGCGATCCCCTGCGGGCAAAGTTCATCGCGGAAACCTATCTGGAAGAACCCAAGCTGGTGAACAACGTGCGGGGCATCCAGGGGTATACCGGCACCTATAAAGGGATCCCTGTAAGCGTCATGGCCAGCGGCATGGGCATGCCCTCCATGGCGATCTATAGCTACGAACTGTTTAACATGTACGGCGTGGAGAATATCCTGCGGGTCGGTTCCGCCGGCGCGGTCTCCATGGAGCTCAAACTGAGAGATATCGTGCTGGGCCAGGGCGCCTGCACCACTTCTTCCATGCAGGATAACTTCGGTGTGCACGGCCACTTCGCGCCCATCGCGGACTTCGGTCTGCTGCGCTGCGCGGCAGAGATCTGCGAAGAGAGAAAGCTGCGCTATAAAGCGGGCAACCTGATCTCTTCCGACGTTTTCTACAACGATGACCCGGCCTACAACCAGCCCTTCATCAAGCTGGGTGCCCTGGCGGTAGAGATGGAGGCGGCGGCTCTGTACATGAACGCGGCGAGAGCGGGCAAGAGAGCGCTGGCGATCTGCACGATCTCCGACCACGTGCTGACGGGCGAAGCCACTTCCGCAGAAGAACGGCAGACGACCTTTAACGAGATGATGGAACTGGCTCTGGAAGTCGCCGTGAGGATGAATGACAAATAACCGTTTAGCAAAAGCCATATTCTTTATGGTGGCATCCGCGTTCTGCAGCGCGATGATGTCCACCTGCACAAAACTGGTGCCGGGCGTGCCCGCCATGGAAAAGACGTTCTTTACGGCTTTTGTCTGCATGGCGGCTGCCTGGATCATCCAGATCCGCCGGCACCACGAACCGCCCCATTTTCTGCGAAAAGACATCAAGGACCTTACGCTGCGCGCCGTCTACGGCATCATCAGCATGTACCTGACGTTCTGGTGCGCTTCGGCCATGGACATCGGCGACGCGACGGCGCTGTTCAACCTCAGTCCGACCTTTACGATGATCTATGCCCACTTCGCCATGGGGGAGCGGTTTGACCGCAGACAGGGCCTGTTGGTGGTCCTGGCCTTTATCGGCGGGCTGTTCGTGGTCAAGCCCAGCTTTCATAACGTCAACCTGGTGCCGGCCCTGGCAGCCGTGCTCTGCGGCATGATCGGCGGCCTGGCCCATGCCTACGTAAGAAAGCTCAACGCCTACAACAAGGTGGAGGGCAACGCCGTCATATTGTACAACTACACGTTTTCGGCGATCGTGGAGCTGCTGCTCTGCCTGAAGATCTTTGTCTTTCCCGATGCGAGACAGCTCTTCTGGATGCTGGCGGCAGGCGGCTTCTGCTTCCTCACCCAGGTCTGCATGAACATGGCCTTCTCCCTGGCTTCTGCCAGCGAGGTGTCGGTGTACAAGTATACGCAGATCATCATTTCGTCCATCATCGGCATGGTGATCTTCGCGGAGTTCCCGGATGCGCTCAGCGTAGCAGGGTACGTGGTGATCATCGGTTCTGCCGTCATCATGTGGCGCTACAACGCGTCGCTGGCGAAAGGAAAATAAGCATAAGAAAACGGCGGACCGAAAGGTCCGCCGTTGGCGTTGGTGTTCCGCATAGGTTTCCTGGGATATCAAAGATTCATAAGTCTTCCACCGCCTTCATCATCGATAAATTTCATCTTGCCATCCTCGCGCTGATCGACCGGTTTATCAGCCTCGAACCCATCGAAATAGGTGCGTCTTGTGACGAAATTCTTGTCACCTTCCCTTGCGCCGCGGGCCCTGTTTACCTTGGCTATCTGCTCGTCCAGATATTTTTCCAGGGACGTTCCCATCGTGGCGTTTGCCAGCAGCATCATGGAGTTGTTGAAGCGGTCGCCGGCCGTGCCTGTCAGCTTCTCCTTGCCCTTCTGGTAGTCGATGATGGAGTCGATGAGTTTCATCGTCTTGGCCGGATCTTTCTCGCCAAGCTCGTTTTCTGCGGCATTGTATTCCTTGGCTGCATTTACCATGGCTCTGTATTTCGGGCCGCGCTTTGCCAGATATTCGTCCCGCGCCATCTCTGTATAGAGTCCATCTTTCTTCACTTGCGTCTGTTTCGCAGTATCTTTCAGTCCTCTTTTTATGTAATCCGCTTTTCCGCCGAGGGACTTGTCCAGATCTTTTTTCCGTGAATCATGGTCTTTCGTCTTCAAGTCGGCATATTTCTTTGAGAACTTGATCGCTGCAGTACGGAATTTCTCCGCGCATTTGGTCTTGTATTCAGTCAGCTGCTGTGCGGCGGTCTTACCTTTCTTGTCCCGGAATACCGGCGGATTATTGTACGTCTCACCCGTCCGGACCACTTTTTCCAGTTCTTCTTTCAGCTTATCCGCATCGGGATTCCCTTCGTATTTGTTCAGGTTCTTGATCATCTTACGGGAAGAAGCCAACATATCCTTCACGTTCTGCTCCGTCAGCGGCCTATTATCCTTTATCGCGTATTGATTCGATCTGCTTTTGCCGACCGCATTGCCTGTCATCGCGTATTCCATATCCAGGAGAGATTCCGGCTTTTCCCCCTTATATACGGCGTTAAACTGATCCGCAAACTTGATGGCTGCTTCCTGGAATTTCGCCTTATATTCGGCCTTATATTCGACCAGCTTCTGCGCAGCTGTTTTTCCATCCCCGTCCTTGAATACCGGCGGTTTGAAATACGCGTAGCCAAGCTCGGATACTTTCTCCAGTTCCTCATGTAAACTTGCTGCATTTGGATCTTCCTCCGGATCGCGGGAAGATAGCTCGTTTTTTAGGATACTGGCAGAGCTGAATAGATCTTCCAGATTCTGCTCTGTGAGGGGGCGTTTATCTGCCAGCGTATATTGCTGCGGACCTCTTTTTCTGCCGAGCGTATTGCCGGCCATGGCAGCTTCCAGGTCCTTGAGTGCCTCCGGTTTGTCAATGTAACGCTGGCCTAAAAACCGGTATTGCTCTTCGAACATACGCATCGCCCGATCATATCCATTGCTCTGCCGTCTCTGCTCAGCCGTGCCGTAGATAGCACCACGGGACATCCATTCGGTGATCTTTTCAGAGATGTTTTTTCTTTCCGCCTTGCGTTCGTCGCTGTCGTAATCAACGTTTTTGAACTCTTCCATCTTCTCGTTGACCACATCGGCAAATCCGGTAAAGTCTCCGGTGGTGAGCAGATTGAGCTTATTCGGATCGTGTTTATAAATAAACTGGAACTGGGGCGATCTGTATACTTCTGCCGCCTTGCGGTCGAAGTAGGCCTTGTTGTAGACCTTTCCCTGATTTTTCAGCTGGAAGGCAGCCAGCATACGGGCTGCATGGACAGCCGCTTCCTTATCGTTTGCCGTGATCCTTCCGGCGCCGCCTTTCAGGAAATCCTTTTTGCCGGCCTGGATAAAGGCATCGTAAGTTCTGTAGATCTCCCGGGACGGTCGCTGATAGCGCTTGTACAGATCGCTGTTCAGCTGCTTTACATCCGGGCGGCTCTGCAGATTGGCCGCCAAGAGTTTCTCCAGCTTTCCGCCGTGTCCGTCCGTCAGATCTTTCGTATCGAAGGTAAATTCTCCCTCGTTATCGGGATTCGAATTTTCCTTTAAAAATTCCCGGAAGGGTTCGCTGGCCAGCAGTTTGTCCGCGCGGTCCTTCAGGACCATGGGATTGATGTACGTGCTTTTCAGAAGAGATTTGTCGCCGGGTTTCGAGTTGGCGATCTGGCGGGCAGCGATGACCATGGCGATATCCTCGGCGGTCATCGTCTTTCCCTCCCGCACCCTGTCCTGGATCTCTTCGATCAGCTCGGCAGCCGTCTTCTTCGGACCGTACTTGCTGAGGATCGCCGTGCCCAGGAATTCTCTTTCAACTGCTTTGTTCTCTTCCTCTTCGTCCGCTTCGTCTCCGTCTGCGTCCTCTTCTTCGGGATCTTTGATGTAATTGATATCTGTCAGAACGGTTCCTTTGAACATGCGCGAGAATTTTTTTCTCCCCTTCTCCAGCGCATTTGCCTTATTGAGCTCTTGAATGGCTTCGCTCAGCGTGCTGCAGGTTTCATCGAAAGCGGTCTGCGCGTTCTCGTCATCGTCTTGCATCATCTTTGCTGTTGCCTCGATCTCGTCGAACCAATCTTTTAGGATCTGATGCGTGGCGTTCGAGTATTTGTTCTCCGTTACCGGTGTATTATCCAGTCTTCGCGGATTGGTTTTTATTCTCCAATCGTCGATCGTTTGCAAGATATCGTCGCGAATCGCCTGATACTGATTCGGATCGTTCTGCGCCAGCGCGATGTAGTGGGCTGTCATCTCCTGCACGTTATAATTTGCCATATGTGCCTCCTTTGGTTCTCATGTTTAGGGCTAGGTCTATTATAACGCGGCCTTGTCCAACAAAAGTCCAACAAGGCGCGAATGTTAATGATATTGATTGCCGGCAAAGGCGGTGTCGAAGCTGCAGATGCCCTTGTAGTCGCAGAACGTGCAGGCGGTGCGGGAGCCCTTCAGCTTGCGGGGCTCGATCCCGATCTCGCCCGACGTGAGTCTCTCGCACAGATCGGACAGGCTCTGCCGGAACGCGGCGCGGAAGGCTTCGAAGTCCTCTTCCGTCGTGCCGCCGCTTCCCTTGCTGTTCTGGGTGCCGTCGTTTTTGAGGGCATAGTTGAACACGGAGGACCGCTCCCCGGGCTGCAGCTCGCTGTCGATGCTCTGCGTGACCGCGGGCGTATCCACGAAAAAACCCTGCATTCTGTACTTGGACTGTAACTTTGCCCACACCTGCTCCGAAATCTCGTCTGCGGCCAGATTTTCGGCCTCAGAAGCGATGCTGGGCTCTTCGATATGGTAGTAGAAGATGCCGGCGGGCTTTGTGTCTCCCTTGCCCAGCGCGGCTTCCAGGTAGATTCCCAGCTGCAGCATCAGTCCGCTTTCCGCCAGCTTCCGGTCGAAGCGGTTGTTGCCGGATTTGTAGTCGATCACCTTGGCATATTTTTTTCCGCCGTCTGTCAGCATGTCGACGCGGTCGATCTTGCCTTCCAGATACACCGTGCCCTGCGGCGTTTCGATCCGGATGGGCGGAAGCGCTTCGTGCCGCCGGAACTCCGTCTCGAAGGACATCTCGGAGATCCGTCCTTTTCTCACCTGCAGCACCATCATCCAGGCAAAGCGTACGCAGACGTCCGCGATCCGGGAAGCCTGGTAGGATTCCTTCGGCCCCGCGTTCATGACACCTTCGTTCTGTTCCTTCTGTACGCGCTGCAGGATCTCCTCCGTCTTCTCCTGCAGCTCTTCTTTTGTGACCGTCATCCAGCGGCTTTGGGGATCGGTGATGGCAAAGCCGTTTTCCCGGGACGGTTCCGACAGCCACTCCGCCAGCTGCATCAGGCAGTCGTGGTGAGCGTTGCCCAGCTCCAGCGGGGAGATCTCGAATTCCTTGAGTTCCTGGGGCCGCAGGCCGTAATTCACGAAATGCCGGAAGGGACAGTGGGCGAAGCCTTCCAGGCGGGAGGGCGACAGGGAGTAGTCGCCGGAAGCGTACAATGCTCTAGCCTCGTCCGCGGAAAGGGGCGCTTCCTCATTGGTAAAGAGCAGTCCTGCCTTCAGGGCGTTTACGCCGCCCAGTTGGTCGTAGACTTCCTTCCAGAGCGCCAAAGGTTCTCTGCCCTCCGCCAGGGACCCCCGCATGGCGGAGGCGATGCGGCCCAGAGCCGCCTTCTTCCCCTGAATAAAGGCCAGGGGCTCGTCCGCGTTTTCGATATCCTGCGCCTCGGGAAGCTGAGGGAACATGACCTGCATCTGATGCACCAGGGAGGAGGGATTGTTCTCTTTTCCTTCGCTGTCGGCCGCGCACCAGCCGAGCCACAGGACCTCCGAAGGCAGCGTAAAGGCGCTGTAGATGGAGAGCAGATTTTCTTCCCGCAGAACACTGTCGGTCTTCGACAGGGTATAGCCCTTTTCCTGCAGCTCTTCCAGCTCCCGCTGGGTGAGGATAGCCTCGGAGGTGCTGTCTTTGGGCAGCACACCGTCGTTGACCCCGGCCAGGAACAGGGCTCTGCAGTTTCCGGTAAGGGAGCGGCTGAGGGTGCCCAGCAGCACGCTTCCCTGGGCCTGCGGCAGCAGGCCGACCTTGATGTCCGCAAAGGAATCGTTCAGGAGCTCCGCGTATTCCGCCGTGGAGATCTCATCGTCTCCCAGCAGTTCCACGCACTGGTCCAGAAGGCTGCACAGAACGCCCCAGATCTGCTGCTGCTCTTCCGCGGCATCCAGAAGCTGCTGCTGCGCGAGCTGCAGCGCGCTCTCCTCCAGCTGCTGCGGCATGTGCAGGGTCTCCGCCAGAAAGCGGGCGAACACTTCGCTCTTTTCCCGGACGGTCTTCGCTTCCTCCATGGAGGCAAGGAAGGGGGAGAAGAGTTCTGCGATCTGGCTGCGGATCTCCTCCAGCTTTGCCATGCCTTCCTCTCCGTAGACGTTTATTCCGTAGCGGAAGGGCTTAAAGAACCGGTCGTCCCGGATGTGGTATTGCTTGCAGTAATTCTCGAACCGTTCGAGATCTTCCCGCTGTGCGAGGGCGGGAACCGGGACGAAGCCTGGTTTTAAGCAGGCGAGCATGCCGGGGGCGCGCCGGCCGCCCGCTGCGAACCGCAGCAGGGCGGCCGCCGTCTCCACAGCGGGGCTGTGGACGACGGCTCGCTTTTCGTCGGCGAAAAGCGGCACGCCCATCTGCCGGCAGACTCTCCGGATCTGAGACCCGAAGCCTGCCATATCTTCCGTCAGAATGACGATCTCGTCGTATTTCAATCCTTTGTCCCGCACCAAAGAGAGGATCTCCGCCGCGATGGTCTCCGCCTGGGTAAAGGGGTTGGAGCAACGCACCAGCGTAATGCGGGCCGGGTCTTCTTCCTGCTTTTCCGGGGGCATCGCGAACAGGTTCTTTTCCAGATGGGCGAACTCCGCCGGCAGACGTTTCGCATAGGCACTGTCCGCCTGCAGGATCTGCACTTTCTGTCCCAGCTCCTCCGCCTTGTCCTTCAGTCTGCGGGCTGCGCGGCCGGGGGCTGCGAATACGTCGCTGTCCGGGTCACCGCTCTTTCCCATGGTGAAGCAGACGTTTACGCCTCTGCTGCAGCGCATCAGCTCCTGCATAAAGGCCAGCTCCCGCTCCGTAAAGGAGTAGAAGCCGTAGTACCAGAAGATGCTGTTCTTTACGAAGGAACTGCCTCCCATGCTTTGGGTGACGAAGCGCAGCATATCCTCGGAATCGTTGAATTTGCCAGCCATCACAGCGTCGTAACCTTCCGCCAGCAGCTGCATGTCGGACAGTTTTTTCTCCAGCAGCGAACCCTCTTCCGCCTTTTGGCGGATGCTTTCCAGGTCCGAAGGCTCCAGCTGGTTCTGTTTCATCTGCACGATAAAGTCACCGGCCATCTTCAGGAATTCCGTGCCCGTGCACACCTTGCCGAAGGCCTGCATCTCCTCTTTATGCTGCGAGGCGATGCGGCGCAGCAGCATCACGCGGCCCAGGGTGTTGATGGGGGTCGTCTTCGGAAAGCCCGTCTCCTTTAAGATCTGCTGGTTGAGGCGGGCGCCGGACATGATGTGAAAGTCAAAAAAGCCTTTCGCGTCGAACCTGCGAAAGGCGGCTTCCTCCGCCTGCAGCGTAAACTGAGCGGGTACGATCAGGACGATCTGCTTTGCAGCGGACTTCCCGTTTCTGATGTTCTCCAGGTCCTCCCCGATGCGGTCCAGCATGAGCGCCGGCAGATCCGAAGAGGCCCGGGCGGTAAAGATGTTCAGCATATTACAGATTTAAAATGATGACGGCCGCGATGGCAACGGCCATGGCGGCTTTGTGTTTCTTTTCGAGTTTGTCGCCGAAGAACAGCACGCCCACGAGGGTGGTCAGCAGGATGATGCTGACGGTGATCGTGGGATACACGATGCTGTTGGGCAGATGCTGCAGCGAGCTTACGGTAAAACTGGCCGATCCCAGGTTCACGCAGCCGATGCCCGCGCCCAGCAGCATTTCGCCGGCCTGGAACTTCGCCCCCTTGCGGCGGGCGATCAGACACGCCGTAATGATGCCTGCGGTCCCGAAGACCACCATCATGTAAAACGGTTTGTCCTCCTGGGGGCAAAGCCGCGCGAACATGCTGTTGCACAGCTCTGCGAAGCCGCCTGCGATCCACAGGCGCATCAGCACCGCCTTGAATTTAATGCCGCCCTCCCAGTTGAAGATGATGAGGCTGGCGACAGCGAGGGCGATGCCGATCCACCGGATGGCTCCGGCGTGTTCGTGAAACACGAAGATCGACACCAGCACGGGAAACACCATGGACAGACGGTTGAACATGGTGGCAGCGCTGGGGCCGGTCTCGGCGATGGCCGCCTGCACGAAGAGCAGGCACACCAGATAGATGACGCCTGCAAAGAGCGCCAGCGGGATGGTCACTTTGCCGGTAAAGGCGTGTTCCTGGCCCCCCGCCATCCGGGAGGCAAACTGTGCGGCGGAGACGCCGCAGGCCACGATATAGTTGAACAGGGTGGTGTTGAGATTGTCCAGGCCTTTTTTGCCTGCCAGGGCGAATCCCAGATTGATGGATGCGCCGCAGACGATAGCGAATAGGAGATATATCATAAAAAATTAAGCGAATTTTTCTGCGAACGATTTGAGTCTTGCCAAAAGGATGTTGATGACCACCAGAGCGGCGGCGAGCTTGACGGCCGCTGCCACGTAAGGATAGCCGCTGTAGTAGCGGGGCACGATAACGTCCGCCGCTGCCAGCGCTGCGCCGGTCACGATCAGGGCGATCAGGTTGCCCTTGCTGAAGATCTTTCTCCAGGGCATGTCCGGGAAGAGCATCTTGGCGGTCACGGCGAACAGTCCGATCATGGCGGCGATGCCGATCAGGGCCGATACGATGACCCCCGCAAAGGGCGCCAGCACCGTCTGCTGCAGAAAACTGCCCAGCAGAAGGAGGGCATAGCCCAAAGCCCAAAGCGGCAGCACGACCACGTAGCGCAGCCATTTGGGCATGGCTAAAATAGCGGCCCGTATCCTCGCCTTGATGCCGTTCTTCTTTGCCTCTTCCGGAGCCGGTTCCTCGTCCTGGACCTCCGCGTCGAAGGAGTCGATGTCCATGACGATGGGTTCGGGCTCCAGGATCTGCTGCATGTTGCCGCCGGTAATGTCTTCCGGTCCGGAGAACAGGCTGCCCACCAGAACCGCCGCTGCCATGGTGAGGGCGACAGCGGTCTTATTCAGGCGCTTTTTATTGATCATGGTGTCGTGATCTTCTTTGTTCTTCATGGCTAGATGATACCACAATTTGAAGGGGATGCGCCAGTTTTCTTACAACAGAAATATAAGTGCAAAATAACTGTAAAGTATGGTATAGTTAGCGTAACAATAAGTGTGTGCTCAACAGTGAAGTATGTTTAGCATAACCTGAAGGAGGAAAGAATGAAAAAACCTGTTATTGGCGTGACCATGAATCATTTCATGTCCGTTACCGGATCTGAATTTGATAACGTGGGCTTTTCCCGTTCTCCTTGGACGACCGGCGCGGATGAATACGCAAATTCCGTGGAGAAGGCCGGTGGTCTTCCTGTCCTGATGCCCTTCTATCTGGATCAGGAGAATATCAAGGAATTCGTGAACACCCTGGACGGCCTGCTCGTCACCGGCGGCGACGACGTAGGACCCTGGCTCTACGGCGAAGATATCATCAAAGAGTCCAATGCGGTCAACATCGTCCGCGATACCCAGGAGATCGCGCTGCTGCGCTACGTCCTGGACGAGACCGATCTGCCCGTTCTCGGTATCTGCCGCGGCATGCAGATGCTGAACGTCGCCTACGGCGGCAAGCTGGAGCAGGACAACAAGAGAGACGGCTTCTGGCACAGCACCGGCCCCAACGTGCCCCTGTACGACCTGGCGCATAAGGTCGAATTCGCACCGGGCTCCAAGATCGAGAAGATCGTCGGCAAGTCCTGCCTGTACACCAACTCCTATCATCACCAGAACGTCCTGCCCGACCACGTCGGCAAGGGCCTGAAGATCACCGGCTGCGTAAAGGATACCGCCAAGGGTCTGCCCTACGACATGCCCGAAGTCATCGAGCTCGAAGGTGACCGCTTCGTTCTCGGCGTTCAGTGGCACCCCGAATGGATGCCCCAGTTCGAAGAGCATCAGGCGATCTACAGAGCGCTCGTAGACGCAGCCCGCAAATAACGACCGCGTACCTTTTTTGCGTGACCCGCCCATGGGCGGGTCACATTTTTACCACGGAGGAACCAGAATGGACCTGAGAAAAGATATCGCAGAACTTACCCCGAACCTGATCGCGCTCCGCCGCGATTTCCACGCGCATCCCGAAGTAGGCACGCAGGAATTCCGCACGGCGCAGAAGATCGAAGACGAGCTGAAGTCTCTGGGCATGGAAGTGCGCAGATGCCTGCCGACAGGCGTCATCGGAGTGCTGAAGGGCGGAAAGCCGGGCAAGACCCTCTGCATGCGTTCCGACATCGACGCGCTGCCCGTCCAGGAAGAGACGGGTCTGCCGTTCGCTTCTGAAAATCCGGGGGTCATGCACGCCTGCGGCCACGACAACCACATGGCATGCCTGCTGACGACCGCACGGCTGATGGCGAACCACCGGGACGAGATCTCCGGCACCATCGTATTCCTGTTCCAGACGAACGAGGAAGATGCCGGCGCGCAGGACATGATCGACGCCGGTGCATTGGATGATCCCCGGCCGGATGCCATCATGGGCATGCACGTCTGGAGCTACACGAAGGAAGGCTGGATCGGCATCGTGCCCGGCGCGCTGATGGCTTCCAGCTGGTACTTCAAGCTGACGATCCACGGCAAGGGCGGCCACGGCGGTTCCCCCCATTCCTGCATCAACCCCATCGACTGCGCCATGCATGTGCTGCAGGCCTTCCAGACCTTCCACACGCTGGAGATGGATGCCAAGAAGCCCACGACGGTTACGGTGGGCAAGCTGCAGGCCGGCGAGTTCAACATCGTCGTGCCGAACGACTGCTTAATGGAAGGCTCCATCCGCTGCCTGCACAACGACGATGCGCAGGTGCGCGAACGCATCCGCGAACTGATCGACGGCGTGTGCAAGACCTACCGCTGCACCTACGATCTGGAGTACAAGTGCGGCAACAGCCTGTTGGACAACGATCCTGAGATGACGAAGATGGTCATCGACGTGGCGGACGAAGTTATGGGACCCGGCCATATCGACGACGGCTGCGCCACCATGATCGGTGAAGACTTTGCAGAGTTCCTGAAGGTCGTCCCCGGCGTGTTCTTCTTCATGGGCATCGCCGACCACGAAAAGGGAACGGACTACGAGCACCATAACTGCCGGTTCAACGCACCCGAGACGGTGCTGCCGAAGGCCGTTGAGATGCAGTGCACGCTTATCCGGAAGTACTTAGGTTTTTAGTAAACACGGACCCTGAGCTTGTCGAAGGGACATAAAACACCATGAAAAAAGTAAAAGCTTTCGGCGTCGTTGTCATGATCCTCATCCTGCTGGCAGGGGCTGCAGCCGCTTACTACGTGCTGCTGCCCGCCCGCACGTTTGACGTGCCCGTCATCTCCCTGGAAGGGATCGAGGCGCAGGCGGCGACCGGCGGATTTCATACCCGCCTGCTGCGCGAGCCCGCCTGGCTGGCAGATCGCATCCCCATCGCGAAGGAAAGCCCCATCGTGTCGGCGAACTACGCAGACGTGGGCAAGGTGGCGAAGAAGCAGCTGGCGCTGGAGGTGCCCGGCGACGCGGATACCTGCACCTTCGAACTCCTGCGGCCCTTCGATTCCGTCAGCCCCGTGGTGGCGGAGGGCGATCTGGCCGAATGGCAGGACTTCGAATTCACCCGCAACGGCGACTATTCGCTTACGGTCTCCCTGCACTACGACGAGGACGAGACCTACGACGCGGCGGATTTCAACTACCAGTTCAACTTTACGATCGACGTGCAGCCGGTGGTGCGCTTCAGCACCGACCGGGCGGTCCAGGGCGACATCATCCGCGTGACCGCCGACATGGGCTTCGAAACGGACGCCCCCACCATCGAATCCGAACTGGGGCTGTGCGCGTTCATCCCCATGGGAGAGAACTGCTACGAGGCCTACGTACCCATCGGGTACAACCAGGCGGCTTCTGCGAAGGATATTATCGTGCATACCGGTGCGAAGGACGTGACGGGCCATGTGGTCATTACGCCGGCGAGTTTCGAAGTCGAGTACTTCGACATGCCCCAGGAGACCATCGATTCCACCATGAACGTGCCCGGTGCTTCGCAGGACTATAAGGAAAAGCTTGGCGTGCTGGCGGAGGAGCGCTACATCGTCTGGGAGAAGCTCTGGGACGGACAGTTCATCCAGCCCGTGGAGGGGACGATCACCTCGTCGTTTGGGCTCTACCGGTATATCAACGGGTCAACGACGGCGAGCCGCCATCAGGGCATCGACATCGCGGCCCCGGAAGGCACCCCGGTGCCCGCCTCCAACCGCGGTCAGGTGGTGTTTGCGGACTTCGTCATCATGACGGGCAACACCGTCGTGATCGAGCATGGCGCGGGACTCAAGACCATCTACATGCATCTGAGCGAGATCGACTGTGCAGAGGGCGACATCGTGGAGCAGGGCGACATTATAGGCCTCGTGGGTTCCACCGGCTATTCCACCGGCCCGCACCTGCACTTCGAGGTGCGCATCGGCGACCAGAGCGTATCTCCCTGGCCTCTGATCGACGGCACCAGCGACATCTACGGGGACGAAAAGAAAGGAAACTGATCCATGAGCATACTCAGCGCAATGGCGGGCATACCCGATATCAACGAAGGACTGGAAGAATTCCGCAAGACGAAAGGCGCCGTGCTGCTGGACGTGCGGGAACCGGACGAATTTGCCCAGGGTCACGTGCCCGGGGCCGTTAACATTCCGCTTCGCCAGTTCATGACGGTGCAGGAGTCCTATCCGGACAAATCCACGCCCCTGTTCGTCTACTGCCTGGTGGGCGGCCGCAGCAAGCGGGCCTGCACGGGCTTTACGAAGCTCGGCTACACGGACGTGCACAACATTGGCGCGTTCAACGCCTACAAGGGCCCGGTAGAGAAGTCTTCGGCGTGGTAAGGTTTTTTCTTGAATAAAACAAGAGCACGGGAGGGCGGTCCTCCTGTGCTCTTTTGTTATGACTTGCCAGGCATACACTTCTATGGGATAATGGCGCCGTATGGAAAACAAGCTTTGGACAAGGGATTTTACGATCATCACGCTGGGCAGTGTGGTCTCCATGTTGGGAGGCCAGATGGCCGGTTTTGCCATGTCCCTGCTGGTGCTGGATTACACCGGTTCCACGTTCTATTTCGCGCTCTACAATATCGCCTATTTCGTGCCCTACGTCGTGATGCCGCTGGTGGCAGGGCCCTTCCTGGACCGTTTCTCCCGCAAACGCACGATCTACACGCTGGATTATATCACGGCTGTGCTGTACGGTGTTTTTGCCCTCATTTTGCATTTCGGCGGGCTCAACTTCCCCATTCTGGCGGCCGGGACCTTCGCTCTGGGGGTCATCGGGAGCATTTACCAGGTGGCTTACGAGAGTTTCTACCCGCTCCTGATCACGCCCGGCAACTATTCCAAAGCTTACAGCGTGGCCAGCACGCTGCAGACGCTGACCCTGGCCATCATCCCCGTGGCGACCTTCGTCTACAACGCCGTGGGCATCGTGCCGCTGTTCGCGTTCAACGTCGTGAGCTACACCATCGCCGCCACCTTCGAACGGCAGATCCGCCACGAGGAAGCCTATATCGCCAAGCGCGCCGCGGAGAGCGCGGGGGAAGAAGCGAAGGCCGGCCTGAAGCGCTTTCTCGACGATTTTAAGGAAGGCATGTCCTATCTGCGTTCCGAAAAGGGGTTGCTGGCGGTGGCCATCTATTTCCTGTTTTCGTCCATGAACGACGGCGTCGGCCAGACGGTGACCCTCCCATATTTCAAAGGCGCCTTCGAAAACGGCGAGTATCTCTACATGCTGGTCTGGGGCTGCGCCTCCGCCGCGCGGGCGCTGGGCGGTCTGTACCATTACCGGCACCGCATGCCCGTGGAGAAAAAGTACGACATCGCGCTGTTCGTCTACGTGGCGATCAATTCCCTCAGTGCGGCGTATCTGTTCCTGCCGGTCCCGGTCATGGCGGTCTGCTGCACTTTGGTTGGGATCCTCGGGGTCACGTCCTACAACATCCGCATTTCCGCGACGCAGCGCTACGTGCCGGACGAGAAGAAGGGCCGCTTCAACGGCGCCTTCAACACTCTCAGCATGATCGGCATGCTGACGGGCCAGCTCGTATCCGGCGTGCTCTCCCTGAAGGTGCCGCTGCGCATCCTCTTTATGTCTGTCAACCTCGTGTGCCTGGCGGCCGCCCTCATCTTTATCGGCGGCAACCGCACAGAGATCTCCAAGGTCTACAATACGCAGGATTAAAAAAGGATCTATCGTATCAGCACTCGGAAATCCCCGTACCGCAGGTGAGGTGCAAGATAGGTATAATCCATGTCTCTGCTGTGGAACTCCACATAAAGAGCCTCCTCGCCCTGATACTCCGCAGGCGCCAGGGTAAGCTCCCCGCCCAGCAGACCGTAGGTGAGGCGCAGTCCGCCCTCCGCCAAAGCCGGGTCCGGCTTTACATGCTTCTTCATTTCCGAAAAGATCAGCTTTGCGTAGATCTCGTAGGCGGCGTCGGGGGAAACGCCGGAGGTTCCTCCATCCATCTCGCAGGTGACGGCGCCTTTGCCGCCGGCCCGGGTCGTCAGACTGGAAAGCTCCGAGGTGAATTTTACATACTGCCGGTGACGGTACAGGGGGATGGAGATAGCGATGATCGCGACCAGCGCAAAGCAGATGACCCCTGTCAGAGCAGGCCGTATGCTGCGGTCCTTTTTCGTTTTCACATCGTTTTTACTCATCATTCCAACCTTTCCGGGGGTCTCCCCGCCGCTCTATTATAGCATAGATCAAGGACGGGCCAAGGACAATGTGTGAATTTTTAGCACTCTCGGTTGACGAGTGCTAAAACCTGTGCCATAATACCACTGATATCTGGACATTTCACTTTTTTCGAAAAGGAGACAATATGAACGAAGTCAAACAACCGAGAAGACCGCTGATGGTCTTTTATCTGGTCATGATGGCGCTGATGATCCTCTTCAACCTGTTCGTGATGCCGCGCATGATGCAGCAGCAGGTGAAGGAAGTGGACTACGGCACGTTTATGACCATGACGGAGAACGGCGAGATCGGCGAGGTCGAGGTCCGTTCCAACATGATCCTCTTTACGGACAAGGCGGATCCCCCGCAGATCTACCGCACCGGCATCATGGACGATCCGGGTCTGGTGCAGCGCCTGCACGAATCCGGCGCGGAGTTTACGAGTCAGATCGTGGAGCAGGCGTCGCCTCTGGCGAGCTTTTTCTTCTCCTGGATCGTGCCGTTCGCGATCCTCATGTTCCTGGGCCGTTATCTGTCCAAGAAGATGATGGACAAGGCCGGCGGCCCGGGTTCCATGATGTTCAACATGGGCAAGAGCAACGCCAAGATCTACGTCAAATCCTCCGACGGTATCCACTTCTCCGACGTGGAGGGCGTGGATGAAGCCGAAGAAAACCTGAAGGAGATCGTGGATTATTTGGGCAACCCCTCCAAGTACTCCGAGATCGGCGCTTCCATGCCGAAGGGCGTGCTGCTGGTGGGTCCTCCGGGAACCGGTAAGACCATGCTGGCTAAGGCCGTAGCAGGCGAAGCCAACGTGCCGTTCTTCTCCATGAGCGGCTCCGAATTCGTGGAGATGTTCGTCGGCATGGGCGCCAGCAAGGTGAGAGACCTGTTCCGGCAGGCGAAGGAGAAGGCGCCGTGCATCGTCTTCATCGACGAGATCGATGCGGTGGGCAAGAAGAG
>JAGAHX010000069.1 GCA_017626845.1 Bacillota bacterium | reverse complement strand
GATGAATGCCTTGCCGCGGCGTACCCTAGGGTACGCAACCCCAGAGGAACTCTTCGATGTATTCTTGGATCAAGTGTATTCAGTTAACAAGGTGCAGGTTGCTTAATGCTTAGTGTTCAATTTGAAATTGCATTTCACGCCTCGACACAAATATCGTTTATTAATCATATCTTATACGGGAAGATTATATACTTACCTTTGGGTTGATGCCATCAGCGTTAAGCGTGTCGACGAGTATTCATGCTGACAGCCCAAAGCGCAAGAGGCTATCTTCTTGCGCTTTCTTGTAATAGAAAACCACGCGATAGAAAGAATCACGAGTATATCCGATATGTTATCCCTAAAGGGAAAAGTTTCGCAAAGTATACTCAAAAGGATATCAATCTTCTGGCAAGCCATATCAACAGTGTTGCCAGAGATGGATTGAACGGAAAAACGCCTTTTGACATGGCTGAATTGCTTTTAGACAAAAGAATACCGGCAGTAACAGGCCAGTTCAGGGTCCCACCAGACGAGGTCATGTTAAAGCCGGAACTCATTAACAGGTAAATGGATCGACAGACAGATGGCCACTCAACCGCATAAGGAATGATCATAAGGCGAGTGGACGTTAGTTTTTCTCAATCCAATCCAGTCGTCTGTTTGTCATGAAAGCAAACAGTTTGATCACCTTGAATTTTAGCATATTTCATACAATATACAAGACATGGGCCAGGAAAAATGAGGCCTAGAGAAGCGATTCTAAGACTCAGATAGACGTTAGTTTTTCATTTAACCAACCGCAAAGGAGGGCGCTCGATGGAAGCAGAAGAAAAGGAACATCTTGACGAGGACCTTGTTGACGAATTGTTGACTGACGGGGAAATTCTGTGTGATGATATCGAATTTGATGATGACCCCGACAACAGCGATTGCATTCCCGTCTTGTATTTCCTCAATTCAGATCCATATTACCGCGCAGAAAGAACAGCGAACGGCCACATTCGGCATAACATCCGCTTTGATGAAGAAGGCCACATCATCGTCCGGAATCCGAGCGCCTACTGGCTCCCGGAAATCAAGATCGATGAAGAAATAGACGGCACGGTTTATACCGTGACCGGCAGCTATGAGGGGACCGATTCTTTGGATAGAAAGCTCGCACGCATCATGCTTCATAATTTGGAGGATTCGGAATGACAAATCAGGCCGAATTTGATATATTGACCCCAACCAATCCTGTTCAGACAGTTGCCCCCGAAAAGGAGGGAACAGAAATGTTAAGGGCAACTGACAAAATCACCGCGCTCTATTGCCGTCTGTCCCAGGAAGATTCTTTGGACGGCGAGATCACTTCCATTTCCAATCAAAAGCGTATTCTTGAAGCATTTGCAAAGGAACACCATTTTCTTCATCCGGTCTTTTTCGTGGACGACGGATACAGCGGAACAAACTTTGATCGTCCCGGCTTCCAAGCCATGCTGGATGAGATCGAAGCGGATCGTGTATCTGTTGTGCTGACGAAAGATCTCTCCCGCCTTGGCCGAAACTCCGTTATGGTCGGCATGTTCACCAATATCACCTTTGCTCAACACAATGTCCGATATATCGCAATCAACGATAACTATGACACCATTGATCCGAACAGCATCGACAATGACTTTGCCGGAATCCGCAACTGGTTCAACGAGTTCTACGCCAGCGACACTAGCCGAAAGATCCGAGCGGTCAACAAGGCCAAAGGCGAACGCGGTGAGCACCTGACGACGAACGTTCCTTACGGCTATCGGAAAGATCCGGAGAATCCAAAGAAATGGATCGTGGATGAGGAAGCGGCGCAGGTCGTCCGGCACATCTTTGATTTCTGCATGGAAGGTCGCGGCCCGATGCAGATCGCCAAGCATCTCAAGGAAGAACAGATCCTGAACCCAACCGCGTACAAGCACAAGGAAGGGATCAACACACCAAATCACGAGACTGCGGATCCGTATCACTGGAACACAAACACCGTCGTGCACATTCTAGAGCGGCAGGAGTATACTGGTTGTACCGTCAACTTCAAGACCTACACGAACTCCATTTTGGACAAGAAGCAGCGAGAAAACCCGGAAGAAAACCGCGCGGTCTTCTACAATACTCATCCGGCCATCGTTGATCTGGACGTTTTCGACAAGGTGCAGGAGATCCGGCAGCAGCGGCACCGCAGGACGAAAACGGGAAAGTCCCACATGTTCTCCGGCTTGGTGTTTTGTGCAGACTGCAAAGCCAAGATGCGCTACTGCACCACCATCTACTTCGAGGAGCGGCAGGATCACTTCGTCTGTGCCAACTACCGCAGCAACACCGGTACCTGCTCGGCCCACTTTATTCGAGCCGTCGTTCTGGAACAACTCGTCTGGAAGCACATGCAGATGGTTATTAAGATCGTCGCGCACCATGAGGAGTATTTCCGCACAGTCATGGAGCAGCGTCTTCGATTGAAAAGCGAAGAGATCCTTCGAGTCAAGCGCAAGCAGTTTGAAAAAGCCGACAAGCGCTTCAACGAGCTGGATCGTTTGTTCATCCGCCTTTATGAGGACAACGTCTCCGGAAAGCTTAGTGACGAGAGATTTGCATCCATGAGCCGGAATTACGAGGACGAGCAGGAGACGCTGAAAGAGGAAATGGAAATCCTACGAGAGGAGATCGAACTGCAGGAACAGCAGATGGAGAATCTTGAACTGTTCATCCAGAAGGTCAAAGAGCACACAGAGATGGAAACGCTTACCCCGTATGCCGCACATGAACTAATTCGGGCGATCTACATCGGTGCGCCGGACAAGAGCAGCGGTAAACGACGGCAATCTATTCAGATCTACTACGATTTGGTGGGCTTTATCCCTTTGGATGAACTGATGAAGCAGGAAACGGCATGACCCGTAAGTCATGCCGTCCCTGCAAAACACTATAAAACTGTCTTACGACCCCCGCCCTTGAGCCGGGCTCTTTTTTACGCTGTTGGATCAGAGAGTCGGGAAGTAGTATTGCTTCCCGGCTTTTTTCTTGGTGTCGTCCCAGCCTGCCAGGATGCGGACGGCCTCGGCGCCGGCCAGGCAGGCGGCCTTCTCCGCTTCGGGATCTTCGTTCCATTCGCCGGTGCAGCGCTGGGCCACCACCACGGCGCACATGCCGAAGCGCTTGCCGTACAGGCGGCAGAGAGTGGAGAGGGCAGCGCCTTCCATCTCGAAGTTCAGAACGCCGGCAGCCCTGAGGTCTGCGAGCATATCGTCTAATTGCGATGGATAGAATCCTTTATAGGCCGGGCGGCATTGCCCCGTAAAGAAGCTTCCGCAGGTGCAGCCTGTGCCCACGTGGTAACGCAGCCCCAGGTTTTCGCAGGCCTGGACCAATGCGAGGGTCACCTCGTAGGAGGCGGCTGCCGGGAACTGGTCGGGCACATACAGGTTCGAGGTGCCGTCCAGGCGGATGTTGGCGTCGTTGATGATGATGTCGCCCACCGCGATGTCCGGCTGGATGGTGCCGGTGGTGCCCACCCGGATAAAGGTGTCCGCACCCTTATCCAGGATCTCGTGGAGCGTAAACTCCGCAGACGGTCCGCCGATGCCGGTGGACCAGGCGCCGATGGGCGCGCCCATATACGTGCCGACGGCACATTTCGCCTGGCGGGCGAGGGTCCAGATCTGCGGTGCTCTCGGCACCCGGTCCGATGCGTTCCGTATGCCGTCCCACTGCTGGGCCATGGTCACGACTCTGTCCGGGTCACCGGGGAGCAGCACGTAGGCGGGCGCCTTTTCCGGTCCGTTCTCGTTTACGTGGCCCTTGTCCGCGGCGGTCAGTTCAGGTTTTGGATCAGGCATTGGCTCTCTCCTTGTCGATCGCTTCCTTCATGCGGCGGAAGCCCTCCTCCAGGATGCTCCGGGGCATGGCGAGGTTGAGACGGATCCAGCCCTGGGCGTTGCCCACGAACAGGGAGTCGCCGCCCTCCAGCAGGATGCCGGCCTTGTTGGCGAAGAAGCTGCACAGGTCTTCCACACCGGGAAGCACCTTACCCATGTTGACCCAGGCAAGGTAGGTGGCGCTGGGGATCTCGAACTCCGCCTCGGGATAGTTGCTGTCCATGAATTCCTTCAGCATCGCGAAGTTGCCGTCCAGGTATTCCTTGAGCTGGCGCAGCCATTCGCCGCCCTGTTCGTAAGCCGCCTTGTGAGCCGCCAGGGACAGCGGGTTGAGGTCGCCGACCAGCTTATCGCGGCTCTTGAAGCGCTCCCGTTCCTCCGTATTGCGGATGATGATGTGGGAGTGCATCATGCCGGCCATGTTGAAGGTCTTGCTGGCGGACATGCAGGTGATGAGCTTGTCGTAATCCGGCATGATCTTGCCCATGGGCGTGTGGGACAGGCCCGTGCGCACCAGGTCGCAGTGGATCTCGTCGGAGACGATCCACAGATCGTTCTTTTCGCAGATCTCCGCAATCTTTTTCAACTCTTCCTCGGTCCAGATGTGACCCGTCGGATTATGGGGGTTGCAGAGCATCAGCAGTTTCGCCTTCGGATCCGCCGCCTTCGCTTCGAAATCTTCCCAATCGATGTACCAGTTGCCGGCGGTGCGCTTCAGCGGGCTCTGCAGCAGCTCGATGCCGTTGTATTCGCAGGCGTGCAGGAAGAAACCATAGGCCGGGGTGAAGGTGATGATCTTCTCATCCTTTGCCACCAGGTCTTCTGAGATCTGATACAGCGCCGGGATGATGCCCGGGGAATAGGTGAGCTGCTCCGCCGGGAAGGTCCAGCCGTAGCGGCTTTCGCACCAGTTCTGGAACACTTTTACGTAGTCGGGATCGTAGACCAGCGTGTAGCCGAAGATCTCCCGGTCCACCCGGTCCTTGATGGCCTGGCGGATCTCCGGGGCTACGGCGAATTCCATGTCCGCCACCCACATGCGCACGAATTCGTCGTCCGCGTAGTTGAACTTTCTCTCGGGTCCGCACTTGAAGATGTAGCCGCGCCAGCCCTCTACGTTGAGGCAATTGGTGCCTTTGCGGTCGATGATGCGGTCAAAATCGTATTTCATGCTTGCCTCCTTCAATTATCTTTCTGCGTACAAAAAGGCGCAGAGAGACCTCTGCGCCGGGGATCGCTATTCGCCGAAATCGTCGAACTTGATGAACTTCTTGCCGGAAGGCGGCGTATCGAACGCTTCCTTCCATTCTTCCACGGGCACTTCCATGGTGACGGCCTTTTCCGGAACGATCTTGCCGGAGGCAAACAGATCCATGGCCTTCTGCCAGGAGCTGGGCTTCTGGCTGCGGCTGCCTAAGATCGAGATCTCGTTCTGTACGACCTTCTCCCAGGGCATGGGGATGGAATCGCCTTTAAACAGACCCATCTGGATGATGCGGCCGCCCTTATGCAGCACGTCGAACGCCTTGGCAAACGCGGGTACTGCGCCAGAGCACTCGACCGCTACGTCTGCACCGCCGTCCGTCATGCCCATCACGACTTCCACCAGGTCTTCCTTCATCTGGTCCACGCAGCGCTGCACGCCCATCTCCTTGGCGATGCCGAATCTCGGTTCGTCGATGGTGAGGCCCGCCAGAATGACGGTCGCGCCGACTGCTACAGCTACCTGGGCTACCATCAGTCCGATGGCGCCGGCACCGAAGACCACCACGGTCTCGCCTTCCTGGACCTTGCCGATCTCCATGACGGAGTGGGTGGCGCAGGCCAGAGGCTCGGAGATCGCTGCGCTGCGCAGGGACACGTTGTCGGGCAGCTTCCAGACTCTGTCTTCCTGCATGGTCATGTACTCTTCGAAGGCACCGTCCTTGTTGGTGCCGATGCCGATGCGGTGGCCGCACAGGTTATATTCCTTCTTCTTGCAGTACCGGCAGGTGCCGCAGGGCTTGTAGGTGGATTCGCAGGTGACCCGGTCACCGACCTTGAATTTGGTCACCCCTTCGCCGACCGCGGTAATGACGCCGGACAGCTCGTGGCCTAAAACGACGGGGAACTTGGTGCGGGAATATTCGCCCTTGTAGGCGTGCAGGTCTGTGCCGCAGATGCCTGCGTAAGCGACTTTGATGAGAACGTCGCCGGGTTCACACTTAGGGATCTCAACCTCCTGCACTTCCATCGTGCCGGGAGCAACTAACTTTAATGCCTTCATAACGCAACTTCTTACCGCGGACCGACCGGCCCGGAGTCCTTTCTCTTGTCTATTATACACAAAAATTTCGGGTTGGTAGTGATGCGGATGACATGTATACAATTTTTTGGTATATAATCGAGAAGACACAGAGAAGGCAGGTGATTTTTATGAACAAACTGAGAGAACTGTATGCGGCGGGCAAGCCTGCCGTCGGCACGTTTTTCTCCGCCGGCAACACCTCCATGATGGAGTGCTTGGGCTATACGGGCCTGGATTTCGTGGTCATCGACACGGAGCACGGCCCCTTCGATACGATGGATATGCAGGAGCTCATCCGCGCGGCGGAAGGGGGCGGACTGGTGCCGGTGGTGCGCGTCGCCGACGTGACCCATAAAGAGATCCAAAGGGCGGCAGACTGCGGTGCGCAGGGCATTATCGTTCCCTGTCTGCGCAGCCTGGACGACTTTAAAAAGGCCGTGGACCTGGCCAAATATACCCCTGTCGGCAACCGGGGCTTTATCAAGGGCAGAGGCGCCGGCTTCGGCTACGCGGAATGGACGAAGGGACCCCTCGAAGACTATTATGCGCGCAGCAACGAAAAGCTGATGCTCATCCCCCAGTGCGAAACGAAGGAAGCGCTGGAGCAGATCGAGGAGATCGTTGCGATCGACGGGTTGGACGGCATCTTTATCGGCCCCTTCGACCTCTCCACCTGTCTGGGTATTCCGGGACAGTTCCAAAGCGAGACGTATTTGGCGGCCAAAGAGCGGGTCTTAAAGGCCTGCAAGGCGGCGGGCAAGCCCTGCTATATCCTGTCTATGACCCCACCGGAGGCGCATGCGCTCCTCGCAGAAGGCTATGCCGGCGTGGCTCACAGCCTGGACTTTGTCCTCTTTACCGACGCCTATAAAAAAGAAGTCGCCGCGATCCACGAAGGGATCCGGTAGCAGAACACAAAGGGACAGGTACATTGTGTCGTACAACACAATGTACCTGTCCCCTTGTGTTTTAATGCGGTTCTATTCTGCGAAGAGCAGATACAGGAAGGTTACGATCTGCGCTCTGGTGCAGGGGTCATTCGGACCGAAGGCAGTCTTCGTCTTGCCGCTGGTGATGCCGTTTTCATAGGCCCAGGCGACGGGTTTCGCGAAATAATCGCTCTCCTTTACGTCCTCGAAAGGCGCCGTGCCGGCTTCGGGACGGTCCTTGGCTCCGTACAGGAACGTCATGGCCTGGCCCCGGGTCACGGTGCGGCCGGGACCGAATTCATCTGCAGAAATGCCTGCCGTTATGCCGTTCTCCACGGCCCACAGCACGGCCTTGGTGTAGTAATCTTCGGGTACGTCCTTGAACGGATTCTCTGCCGTCTTGGGCTCCGGCTTGCCGCTGGCTGCCCACAGGAACGTTACCATCTGCGCGCGGGTGCAGGTGTCTGCGGGGGCAAACAGCGTTTTGGTCTTGCCGCCCGTAATGCCTTCTCCGTAGGCCCACTCTACCGCCTTGCGGAAGTAATCGCTCTCCTTTACGTCTTCGAACGGGAACTTGTCCGCCGTCTGTGCGATCGTCACTTCCTCTGCGGGGTCCGTCTTTTTCGCCGGATCGAACACGGTCTCGGCCTGGATGAATTCGCCGTAGCCGGGCACCGCGAAGAGCGCAAAGACGCCGTCCTTGGGCAGGGTGAGCGCGGCTGAACCTTCCAGAACGATCTGCTTCGGTTCGTATCCCGCTTCGAAGGGGATCTCCTTCTCCGTGCGTTCACCGGTATCCGCCGCGAAAGCGAGGCCGTTCACCGCCTTGGAATGCAGCAGGTCGCCGTCAATACTGCCGTTCAGCACCGCGCTGCCGCAGACCACGCCGTAGGACTTGGCACCGGTGGAGGATTCGACGTAGGAATCGATCGTGGATCCGTTGATATTCAGTTCTCTATTGATCTCCACGCCGTGGGCTTCGCCCGCCGTGCTGACGTAGGGGTACAGGAGGCTTCCGTTCTCCATCAGAAGCTTGCCGCCCAGGACGACCGCCGCGCAGCCTTCCACCTGGGGCGCTTCCACCGTCACATGGATGACGCCGCCGTCCATGGTGATGGAATGGTTGGCATCGTTTCCGATGATGCCGTTGAAATTCACGGCAAAGGGCTCTTCCGCCTCATCCGCATGCAGGAAGATGTTCAGGTAACTGTTCTTCAGGTTGACGCTGCTTGCTGCGCCTTCCATGGCGACGCCGTTCATCATGGCCAGATATTTGCCCTCCGGGACGAATCTGGTCGGGTCAGCGTGCCCGTCGATGGAGATGCCGGCGCCGTCCGCATAGAGTGACCCGCCCAGCATGACGATGCTCTTGGCCGTCGCGCCGACCGCAACGGGAGCAGGCGTGGAGTGAATGTTGAGAGATGCGTTCTCAAACAGCCGCAGATCGCCCAGGGTAAAGACGCCGGTGCCGTTGGTCTTCAGCTCTGCCAGGGCGCCCTCGTCCAGAAGCAGCGTATGGCAGCGGATGCCGTCCATGAAGATATCGCCGTTGGGTTCGGTAAACAGATTGACGTCGATCTCCACGTTGCCGTCGGTGTAGATGGCGTTGCTGCCGCCCTTCAAGGTGAGTCTGGCGTTCTGGCCGCCCTCCAGGATGACCGTCGGATGATCCTCATCGTCTCCGCTTCCGAAATAGGCGTTGAAATCCACGCCTGCGCCGTGGTATTCCGGATCGTAGAACGTGTTGTTGACCGTGCAGTCACCGACAAACCGGAAATGGTATTCCGGCACTTCGCTGTGTCTGCGGATGAAAAAGAAACCGGTGCCCGGTGCCAGCTGCTGGTCGCAGACTACGGAGGAATTGTCCAGTTTCAGATCCGTCACCGTAATATGGACGCCGTCTTTATCGAAGGCGACGGTGCCGCTTCCCAGGCTGGTCTTGGCCAGATCCAGCGTTTCGCCGGGCTCTACCGCCTGGTCCACCACGTACAGCACGGTCTTGTCCACTTCCTTGTTGAGGACGTTCAGCGTAGCGGGCTCGCTCTCCACGGTGTTTCCGTCCTTATCCGTGATGAGGCAGGAGACCGCCAGCTGCGGCGTATCCTGCTCCGTGGCGGGGATCTCCAGGGTGTCGGTCTTGGCCGAGGTGCCTTTTAACGTAAACAGGTTATAGCCGTCCGTCAGCTGCCACTGATAGGACGCGACGCTGTCCGGATCCGCCACTTCCACGTGGAACCGGGCTCCGTCCGGATAGTTGACTTCCACGCTCTCCGGCTGCTTGGTAATGACCGGTCCGCCTTCCGCGTAAGCCGTGCCCTGGGTAAAGGCAAGGCAGGCGCAGACGGCCAGGACCGTCAGAACGGCCGTAAGGGCGAGGGTTCTGCGTTTTGTTTGTGTCATCTTCTTCTCCCTTCCTGATCACTGCGGATGAAATACCGTAGAATTGTTCTTTCTTGCTTTAAAGTATAGTACCGTTTGCGAGAGAATGCAGTATAATTGAAACAGTAATTATTGGCAATTGTGAAAGAGAGACATTCTATGGATTGGACATTGACTACAGACGCGCCGGGCAGGATCGTCCTGATGCAGGGCAACGAAGCGATCGTGCGCGGCGCTGTGGAGAGCGGCATCCATTTCGCCGCGTCTTATCCCGGGTCCCCCTCGTCGCAGATCCTCGGCATGCTGGGTAAAATTGCGAAAGAGCGCAACTTTTACGCCCAGTGGGCCACTAACGAGGTAGCGGCTTTCCAGGCCTGCCTCGGCACCAGCCTCGCCGGCGCCCGTTCCATCTGCATCGTAAAGCAGAACGGGCTGCTGTGCATCGCGGACGCGCTGTTCTGTGCGGCGCAGCACGGCATCAAGGGCGGCGTGGTGGTGGTCACCAGCGACGACCCCGGTTCTCATTCCAGCACCAACGAGTTCGACTCCCGCCACATGGCGCTGTCGGCTTCCGTTCCCATGCTGGAGCCCACGAACATGCAGGAGGCCAAGGACATGGTTCCCTACGCCTTCGAGATCTCCGAACAGACGAAGCAGGTGGTCATCATCCGGCTCACGACTCGGGTCTGCCACGGCAGAGGCTCTGTCTCCCTCGGCGCCATTCCGCAGGTCCAGAGAAAACTGGACGTGGTGGACGAATGGGACCGCATGGTGTGCGTGTCGTTCCGGCACCAGATCATGCTGGATTCTCTGGAGCAGGCGAGAGACCTGTTCGAGGAGAGCCCCTATAACCACTACAGCGGCCCCGCGCACCCGAAGAAGCTCATCGTAGCGGGCGGCACCGGCTGCCTATACACGAAGGAGGCCCTGGGCCTGCTGGGCGATCCCAAGGACGTAGGACTGCTGCAGCTGGGCACCATCTGGCCCATCCCCGAAAGAATGCTGCTGGATAAGATGCGCACTGCAGAGGAAGTGCTGACGGTCGAGGAAGTCGACCCCTTCCTGGAGGATGCCCTGATGAACCTGGCAGGCCGCGAACAGCTGAACCTGAAGTTCTACGGCCGCAGCGAGGGCACCATCAACCGCGTGGGCGAGCTGGATCCCGACCACGTGCTGCCCGCCGTTTCTACCTTTACCGGCATTCCCCAGCCGCCTCGCCAGAAGGTGTCCGACGAGCCGCTGCTGGAACGCGACCTCAACTTCTGCGCCGGCTGCCCCCACAGAGCGACATTTTTTGTGCTCAAGCAGGCCATGCGCCGGGAAAAGGTGCCCGGCGTCGTCGTGGGCGACATCGGCTGCTACTTCATGGCAGGCGCGGAACCCGGCCAGTATGCCTATCAGATCAACAACTGCATGGGCTCCGGCATCAACGTGGCGGAAGGCCTGGGTCAGCTCTCGGCCTACGGCATGGACCAGCCCGTCGTAACGATGTGCGGCGACTCCACGTTCTTCCACACCGTGCTTCCGGGCCTGTGCAATGCCAGCTATCATAATTCCAACATGACCCTCATCGTGCTGGACAACTCCGCCACGGCCATGACGGGCTTCCAGCCCCACCCGGGCACCGGCCTTACGGCCATGGGCGACGAGGTGAAGCCGATGAGCATCCGGGCGATCTGCGAGGCCATGAACTGTACCGTGGAAGAGGCAGACCCCTTCGAGATCCAGGAGACCACGGACCTGCTCACAGAACTGATGCACCGTCCCGGCCTGAAGGTCCTCATCATGAAGCAGCCCTGCGCCACGCTGATGGCCAAGAGCCGCAAGGAGAAGATCACGGTATGGGTGGATCAGAACAAGTGCCTGGGCGACGGCTGCGGCTGCGACCGGTTCTGCTCCCGCGTGTGGGGCTGCCCCGGCAACAGCTGGGATTTCAAGGCCGGTAAGGCCACGATCGACCCCGTCAGCTGCGTAGGCTGCGGCGTGTGCGCCAAGCTGTGCCCCCAGGGCGCCATCATCGTGGAAAGAGAGGAGGCCAAGGCATGAAACAACTCGCGTATGACCCGCTGAACATCGTCATCTGCGGCATCGGCGGTCAGGGCAACGTGCTGGCGGCGGAACTCGCGGCCAGCGCCATGAACGACCTGGAATACCGCGTCGCGGAAGGCGAGACCTACGGCGCTGCCCAGAGAGGCGGTTCCGTCATGAGCCACGTGCGCGTCTCCGCCGATACGGACCTGGGAGTGCTGATCCCCGCAGGGGAGGCTCACTTCATCATCGGCTTCGAACCGCTGGAAACGCTGCGCATCGCGCGGCGCTACGCCAATCCCGGTACCCGTATCATATACGATCCGCGGCCGGTCTATCCCCAGAGCGTGCTGAGAGGCCGCACGGTCTATCCCGATCTGGAAGACCTGAAGGCGGAGATCGACAGCCTCTGCAAGGAGGCGATCCAGGTGCCCGCGGCGGACATCGCGCTGGAATGCGGCGATTCGAGAGCGGCAAACATCGCGCTCATCGGCGCGTTCAGCTGTCTGGAAGGCGCACCTTTGGACACGAAGGCCCTGGAGGAGGTCGTGGCGCAGCGCTTTAAAGGCGCCGTGCTTGCCCTGAATCAGAAGGTGTTCGCCCTTGGGTGCAAAGCGGCAAAGGAGGCGGTAAGATGAGCGAAAGACTCGTAAACGTCCGGCTGTACGACCCCGAGACCGGTACGGATTGGACCGGTGCGCTGCCTGTGTCCACGCAGATCGAGGCCCTTACGGACCTGCTGTATGAAAAAAAGCTGAAGGCGTTTCAGCCCATCGGCTACGGCTATATTGCGAAGGGTCACCTCTGCAACAACAGATTTGCCCTGGCGGATTACATGCCGGAGGGCGCAGACAAGATCGAGCTGCGTATCTTCGCGTATCCCCAGGTGCTGCAGGGTTAGGAAGGAGGAGAGATCATGCTGAGTACATATGCATTGGATACCCAGGTATTGAAGAAGGATCTCTGCACTTCCTGCGGCGCCTGCCAGGGCATGTGCCCCTACTGGGGAAGCTGGAACGGCCGCACGGTGTGGCTGTTCGACTGCGACCGCAAAGACGGCCGCTGCCAGGCGTTCTGCCCCCGGATGCCCTACGACAGGGACGCGCTGCGGGGCAAGTTTTTCGACGCTACGGACGTTGACCCGGACATCGGTCCCTGCAAGGGGCTGTATCTGGTGCGGTCGGCGGATCCGGCGGATAGAGACGGCGCCCAGCACGGTGGCACGGTAACGGCGCTGCTGAAGCTGGCGCTGGCCGAAGGCCTGATCGACGCCGCGGTGTTGAACCATATGAACGGCGACGATCCGGAAGGCTTCCTGGCGACATCTGCCGAAGATATCATGGCCTGCCGGGGTAGCTCCTTCCGCATCGCCCCGACACTGGCGAAGCTGAACGAAGCCCTGAAGACGGACGAATACAAAAAGATCGCCGTGGTCGGCACCGCGTGCAAGACCCTGGCGACCTATAAGATGCTGTCGAAGCCCTATCCCGACCGGGACAACAACGCGGACAACATCGGTCTGGTGATCGGTCTGTTCTGCGGCTGGGGCCTGGATTGGGACGGCTTAAAGGAACTGGCGGCGAAGTACGTGCCGCTGGAGGAGATCGCCCACATGGACATTCCGCCCAGCAAGTATCACTCCCTGGTCATCCGTAAAAAGGATGGCAGCGAAGTGAGCATCGACCTGGACGAGGTGACCCCGCTGGTGCGGCCCGCCTGCAAGGCCTGCGACGACATGACCGCGGAATTCGCGGACATCTCCGTCGGAAGCGGCAGATCTGCCGACGGCTGGGACGTGGACAAGGGATGGAACGAGCTCATCGTGCGTTCCGAGAAAGGCGAAAAACTCCTGCAGCTGGCTCGCGAAAAAGGCATTCTGGAGTTTAAGGACATGCCGGAAGGCGGTCTGGACAAGCTGAAGAGAGCCGCAGCCGGAAAGCGCAGCAAAGCGGAATAAAAGCGAAACCGGGGGCGGTTCTTTGTCTCACTAAAGCAGTAGAGCAGTAGTGAGACAAAGAATTGTCCCCATAGAAAGACCGGGAAAGCATTCTATGCCTTCCCGGTCTTTTTGTACCGTAAAACTTATTTTGCGGAGATGAACAGCAGGTCTTCCGCTGCATTCTCGATGTCGTCGGTCCACTGGATCTCGTTGGTGCTCAGCAGCACGAACTGACCATGTCCGCCGGTGTAGACTTCTTCGATCTTTTCTTCACCGCCTTCGGCCTCGGGCAGGGTGACGATCACATGCGTGCAGTCTTCATAGTACAGCACGTTTTCTTCCGTCGCGACGGCGGTCATATCCCAAACGTAGGTCTCAAATGCAGTGTTGCCCCAGTTGATGTGGATGGCATAGCGGCCGTCTTCCGCGGGAGAGATCTCGATCGTGGCGCGGCCTGCGGTCTTATCCGCCCAGGTGCCGACCATTTCGTCAGCAGAGAATGCTTCGGTCTGCTCTTCGACCGGCTCTTCAGCAGGTTCTTCGTTCTTGGTGCAGGCAGACATGCCGAACACCAGAAGCAGTGCCATCATCAGGCACAGTACGGTTTTCCATGTGTTTTTCATGATCTCTAATCCTTCTTTCTTGATACACAAGATTTAAACAACGCTATACACTGTAGTCGTTTCGATTCGATTTGTCCAGTATTTTTGGCGGATTATTGACAAAAACACAGGAACAATGTATTTCGGGGACGGTTCCAAAGAACCGTACCCGTCTTTTTATCACTTATTTAAAGTTGTAATCCGTAACGATCGGTTCTCTGCCGGTCGTTTTATCGTTGAAGTACTCGTGCAGGCAGATGCCGAGGAACGATCCGCTCAGGTTTACCACGTTATCGAACCCTCTGGCCTTGAGCGCACAGTACGCGTAATAGGAGCGCTGACTCGTGCGGCAGTGCAGATAGACGGGGATATCCCTGGGGATCTCGTCCAGCCGGTCTCTGAGCTCCGTGAGCGGGATGTTGTGCGCGCCCTTGATGTGGGAGAGCTCGTATTCCCAGGCTTCCCGGACGTCGATGATGTAGGCGCCGCTTTCCACGATGCCCCGGACATCCTTTACGTGGATCTGCTTTAAGCGGCCTTCCAGGATGTTCTCCGCGGTGAGCGCCGCCATGTGCACCACGTCTTTCGCGGTGGAGAACAGAGGCGCGTAGCAGTGCTCGACCTCGATGAGGTCGCAGACCGTACCGCCCATCTTGATGAGCGCTGCGATGATGTCCACCCGCTTCGTGGCGTCGCCTTTGCCGATGGCCTGGGCGCCGAGGATCTTGCCGCCGGGCACGGAATAGACCAGTTTAAAGGCTATGGGTTCCGCGTTCGGCATGATCTTCACCTTGTCGTAGGGGTAGACGTTTACGTAGTCGAATTCGATGCCGGCTGCGGAAGCCGTCTTTTCGTTCAGGCCGGTGGAAGCCGCATTCAGGCCGAACACGCGGATGCAGGAAGAACCGATAAAGCCCTTGTATTCCGCGCTTCTGCCGCAGATATTGTCTGCCGCCACTCTCGCCTGCCGCTGGGCGGGTCCTGCCAGCGCCAGTCTGCCGGGTTTTCCGATGAGGGCGTTCGTGATCTCCACCGCATCGCCTACGGCGTAGATGTCTGGGTCAGTCGTCTGCATGTGCTCGTTCACCTTGATGCCGCGGGTGGTGCCGATCTCCAGCCCGGCTTCGGACGCCAGCTTCGTCTCCGGCGCCACGCCGATGGACATGACCACCGCATCGGCGGGCAGGGTGAATTCCTTGCCGTCCTTCGTGCAGACCACTTGTCCGTCCTCGATCGCCGTGAGTGTGCTGGAGAGGCACAGGCCTACACCGTTGTCGTACAGTTCCTTCTGCAGGATCTGCACCAGGTCGAGATCGAAGGGTGCCAGGATCTGGCCCAGGCCTTCCACGACCGTAACGTTCTTGCCTACATGCTTCAGGTTTTCCGCCACTTCGATGCCGATAAAGCCGCCGCCGACTATGATGATGTCCTTGGCACCTGTCTTATCGATATAGGATTTAACCCCTACGATATCCGTAACGTTCCGCACGGAGAATACGTTCTCCCGGTCGATGCCCTTGATGCTCTTCGGCATGATGGGAGAGGCGCCGGGGGACAGCACCAGCTTGTCGTAGCTTTCCTCGTAAGTCTCGCCCGTTTTCGTATTCTTGACGGTAACGGTCTTCGTTTCGCGATGGATCGCGGTCACTTCGCTGTTGACCCGCACATCGATATTATGCTCGCCTTTGAATTTTGCCGGGGTCATTAGGACCAGTTCTTCCGAAGTCCCTACGAGACCGCCCAGATAATAGGGCAGCGAACAGTTGGAATAGGAGACGTCTTCGCCCCGTTCGAACATAACGATCTCCGCAGACTCGTCCAGTCTGCGCACGCGGGCTGCTGCGGACGCGCCGCCGGCCACGCCGCCGATTACGACTAATTTCATATAAACACTCCTTACCGGTTGTTGAAATACTTTACCAAATACTATCATAACATAAGCCGGGCCTGCACCTGCAGACCCGGCTTGCTGACTATCTTGCTATATCGCGGCGCACTGCCGCACGATCGCAAGCTGGATGCCCGGCCCCTTCATGGAGAAATTCACGTTGAGGGCCGTGTTTACGTTCTCGATGTAGGTCTCCAGCAGCGGATAGTCCGCGATCATGCCGGAACGGGTGTGGGGCGAGATCGCATCGCTGCGGAAGTTGAGGGACGCCATATGGGCGAAGATGTTGTTCTCCGGGGTCAGACTGTAGCGGACGACGGAGTAGGTGCCCGGCTTCAGGTTGATGCTCACGCCCAGGTTCATCTCGTCCCGGAAATCGTCGATCCGGTGCTTTACGTCCATCTTGTCCATCTCCCGCTGGCAGACGTTCATCAGGCTGTCGCTGCAGTTATAGGCGTAGACGGCATAGGCCGGCCGTCCCTCTCGGATGGTGCGGATGACGCAGCACTGGCTGCCCTGGGCGATAATGTCGCCCTTGATGCGCGACAGGGCCGCATAGATAAAGTACGAGGGCTTCTTGATGCCTCCCGCCGTCAGCGGCGACGGCTGACCCTGCAGAATGGCGCCGGAGGCGCTGTCCGTATCCCGCAGATAGATCTCCGTGGGAACGTCTCCGCTTTTGTTCAGCCGGTCTGCCAGCCAGATCGGATAGATGATGGAATCGCAGCCGTACAGGTCTTTCGTCCGTTTGGGCCGGCCGCCTGCCGTGTCTCTGGATTCCACGGAAAAGCCCACAGACAGCAGGGTCTGGATGCGCTTGTCCGCCGTTTCTTTCTCCTTCCCCTCCTGGAGGATGACCTTCGTCGGCGCAAGGCCGCTTAAGCCTTCGAACAGCCCTGTTCCCAGCGCGTGGAAGTCCGCCGGCGTAATGATCACCTGCAGCCCCTTGCTGAAATGGGTAATGGGCTTGGCGTCTCCATCCACCTCCAGCTCCAGATTCATGCTGCTTACGAGGTTTTCGGCCACCTGGTGGGGGTCATAGTTGGCGTAAGCCGCCCGGATCGCCGCGATCGCCCGGCCCGGCGGCAGTTCCGTGTAGACCGCCGGATTCAGATCGCTCTTCACCTTGGTCTGGAACAGCTCCCGGTGGGTCTGGGGATCGTGACCGAACCATTTCTCGAAATATTTCTTGTAGTACGCCGTGGTGGAAAAGCCCACTTCTCCGGCGATCTGGCTGATCTTGTGATCCGAACCCAGCAGTCTCGCTTCGGACATCTCCACCCGCGCGAAGCACAGGAATTCCCGGAAGTTCATGCCGGTAAAATCCTTGATGAGGTGCGAGATATAGTAGGAGCTGAGATGCTCCATGTCGGACAGATCTTCCAGCGTAATGTTGCTGGCGTAGTTCTGGTAGATGTACTGGCAGATGCGGCTGATGCGCTCCACTGCCACCTCGTTGCTGCGGTCGAACCCCACCACCATGTTCTTGTCGAACGCAAACAGGTTGAAGTATTTGTTGAGATGCTTGATGGTGTCCACCATCAGGTACAGGCACTCGCTCTTGTAGTTGAAGTCCTTCAGCTCGTTCTTGAGCAGCAGGCTGAGCACCAGCTCACGCAGCCGCTCGTAGCGCTTGTCGGAGGCCTTCTTGGAATAGGTGCGGTAGCAGGCTTTGCTGAGGTCGGGGAAATAGTGGGAAAGATCTTTGGTCCGGACGTGGACCTGGGCCACGATGTTATCCTCGGTGATCGCCCGCATCCCGTGCACTTCGTTGCCGGAATTGGTGAAGATATCGCCTGCGTGCAGGTGATAGGTGTAGTAGCCGTTTTTCAGTTCGATCTCACCCTTCAGCACGTACACGAATTCGATGTCCGTGTGATAGTGAAGAGGATCTTCCACCAGGGACGCGACCGAGATACGGATGGGATAATCGTTTGGATAGTAAAGTCTTTCGAGCAGCATAAAATCATCTCCCAGTTTAATTATAGCATCGTTTTCGCAAGAAAGTTATGTTTTGTAGCAACAATCGTATTGAGGCCTTTTTTTTCGGTTCAGTATAATTACAGTAGAACATCGTAAATCTTTCTTTAGTTATAAATACGGAGGATAACAAACATGGAATTGAACGATCGTCTTTTAAAGATGCGCAACAAGCTTTGGGACACCCGCCCCTGCATCACCGCGGAGCGTCTGGTCCTGGCTACGGAGGCGTATCAGAAATTTGCCGGCGACAATATCCCTGAATTCCGGGCTAAGGTCGTGCGCTATATCATGGAGCACATGACCCCCCTCATCATGGAGAACGAGCTGATCGTCGGTACTGCCACCAACAAATACCGCGGCGCCAACCTGCACCCGGAATTTCAGTCCAGCACGCAGTTCTACCTGAAGGAGCTGGATGAGTTCCCCGTCCGCACCAAGGACCCGTATGACGTTTCTCCCGAAGACAGAGAAACCATTCTGAAGTACCTGCCCTACTGGGAAGGCAAAGCGATGCAGGACATCGCAAGACCGGCTCTGCCCACCCACACTGTGGAGTGCATGGGTGACGACATCATCACCGTAGGCCTGACGAACGGCGTTTCCGGCGAGACCACCTGCGACCACGAGACCCTGCTCACCATCGGTCTGAAGGGCTACATGGAAGAGTGTCGGAAGCACATCGACGAGATGATGCCCAAGTGCCAGCTGGACGAAGAGAAGATCAACTACTGGAAGGCCTGCATCATCCAGTGCGAAGGCCTTATCACCTACGCTCACAGAATGGCGGACGAAGCGGAGCGCCAGGCTGCGGAATGCACCGACGAAAAGCGCAAAAAGGAACTGCTGAAGATCGCCGAAGTCTGCAGATGGGTCCCCGAGAACCCGCCCCGCACCTTCCAGGAAGCGCTGCAGATGATCTGGTTCGCGCACGTCTACTTCCACATCGAAGTCTGCACCACCGCCAACGGCTACGGCAGATTCGACCAGTACATGTGGCCCTTCTACAAGAAGGACGTCATCGACGAGAAGAACATCACCGAGGAAGAGGCCTTCGAACTGCTGGCCTGCCTGTACTTAAAGTCCTGCGAAGTCTACGAAGTCCGCGACCACTGGTATGCCACCGGTTTCGCCGGCTATCCCATGTGGGAGATCCTCGTTGTCGGCGGTCAGACCCCCGACGGCAAGGACGCCACCAACGAACTGTCCTACATGTGCCTGGAAGTCGCCAACCAGCTGAAGACAACCCAGCCCGTTATGGCAGTCCGCGTTTGGGACGGCACCCCCGAAGCGCTGGTCCGCAAGGGCTGCGAGATGATCCAGGACGGCCAGGCCAACCCCGGATTCTTCAACGACTACGCTGCCATGCAGATGGCGCTGGGCAAGGGCTGCACCATCGAAGAAGCCCGCGACTGGACCATCGTCGGCTGCATCCAGCCCGGCCCCGGCGGCGGTTCTACCGACGGTTCCCCGGACGCCGGCTACGTCAACATGGGCAAGGTCGTCAACTTCGTTCTGCACAACGGCGTCGACCCCGACACGGGCAAGCTGATGGGTCTGCAGACCGGAGATCCCAGAGATTTCAAGGATATCGAAGAATTAAAGGACGCTCTTAAGAAGCAGATCCTGTACTTCTACCGCATGATCTGCGACGGCTACAACGTGATGCAGTCCATGCACCAGACCAGATACCCGGTCATCTTCGCCAGCATGCTGACGAAGGGCTGCGTGGAGAGCGGCAGATCCGTACAGCACGGCGGTGCCAAGTATACCACCGCAGGCCTGTATATCACCGGGGCGGCCAACCTGGCAGACTCCATCGCGGCGATCGACACCTGCGTCTACAAGGATAAGCTGCTCACCATGGATGAACTCATCCACGCCTGTGACACCAACTTCGAGGAAGAGAACGGCGAACGGATCCGCCAGCTGCTGCTCAACAAGCCGCCCAAGTTCGGCAACGACAACGAATACGTGGACGGCATCTATCACGAGATGATGCAGTTCATCGCGGAGAACGTCCAGAAGTGGCCCGACGCCAGAGGCGGCTGGTACTCCTTCAACGTTCACTCTCAGACGGTCAACGTGGCTCACGGTGAAGTCACTGGCGCTACCCCGGACGGCCGCAAGAAGGGCGAACCGTTCTGCGACAACGCTTCTCCGATGATGGGCAGAGACACCTCCGGCCCAACCGCGACGGTCAAGTCCGTGGCTTCCATGGGTCAGGCCTCCTTCCACGACGGCGCGCTGTTCAACCTGCGCTTCGACCCCAAGGGCGTCGAGGGCGAAAAGGGCTTGCAGAGCATCGAAGGCGTCATCCGCACGTACTTCAAGCACGGCGGTGAGCACATCCAGATCAACGTCGTCGATACCGAGACCTTAAGAGATGCGCAGATCCATCCCGAGATGCACAAGGGCCTGATGGTCCGCGTGGCAGGCTACATGGCCTACTTCACCGAGCTGGACAAGAGCGCACAGGATACCATCATCTACCGTACAGCTCACTTTGAGCAAGCATAAAAGCCTATGAGCACCGCGCTGGTAGGAAACATTCAAAAATACTCCACGGAGGACGGCCCGGGCATCCGCACGACGGTATTCCTGAAGGGCTGCCCTCTGCGGTGCCGCTGGTGCCACAATCCGGAGCTCATCGATCCCGAGCAGCAGCTCATCCAGATGCCAAAGAGCTGTATCCACTGCGGTTACTGCCTCACCCACTGCCCTAAGGGAGCGCTGTACGTGGGCGAGGATAAGCAGATCAAGGTGGACCGGGAGAAGTGCGACCGCTGCATGCAGTGCACGGATTTCTGCTGGGCCCAGGCCCTGCGGCCGGTGGCCAAAGAGATGACCCCTGCAGAAGTGATGCACCAGGTCGTCCAGGACAAGGAGTTCTACGACCGCACCGGAGGCGGCATGACGATCTCCGGCGGCGAGGTGATGATGCACGCGGATTTCGCGGAGGAGCTCATCAATCTGGCGGCTCAGGAGGGCGTAAACGTTTGCCTGGACACCTCCGGCTTTGCGGACAGCGGCGATCTGCTGCGCCTGGCAGGCAAGGACAACGTCACCACGATCCTGTACGACATGAAGGCCGTGGACGACGAAGTCCATAAGTACTGCACTGCGCAGAGCAACGAGATCATCTTAAAGAATCTGCGCATGCTGGCTGCGGATCCGTCCCTGCGGGATAAGATCCAGATGCGCATGCCTCTGATCCACGAACTGAACGATACCCCGGCCATTATCGAAGCGACGGGGAAACTCTACAGAGAACTGGGGCTGAAGCGGGTCACGCTGCTGCCCTATCACGATCTGGGCGTGTCGAAGATGCGCAACATCGGCGGCAGCCCCGAGGTCTTTGCCCCGCCTTCAGACGAGCGGGTGGAGGAGATTCGCACGTATTTCCGGGAATTCGCCGGCATGGAAGTGGAGATCCTGGGGAAAGTATAAGAAAGAAAGGAATGATAGTTATGATGTACGATTTCACCGGCAAAGTTGCCGTCGTCACCGGTGCAGGGGGCGAAATGGCAGGTGCCATGGTCAAGAAGTTCACCGATAACGGCGCCTGCGCCGCATTGCTGGACATCCGCGAAGATCTGGCGCAGAAGACGGCGGACGATCTGGGTCTTGGCGCAGACAGAGCGCTGTGCGTCAAGGTCGACATCTCCGACGAAGACAGCGTAAAGGCTGCCGTCCAACAGATCATGGACAAGTTCGGCCGCATCGACTTCCTGTGCAATGTAGCGGGCATCGAAGGCCCCAACGACAGCCGCACCGAAGTCTACAGCACCGAAGGCGCGAAGAAGGTCTTCGCCATCAACATCTTAGGCACCTTCCTCATGATGAAGCACGTTCTGCCCGTCATGCAGGCGCAGAAGAGCGGCGCCATCGTCAACTTAGGCTCCGTTTCCGGCATGTACGGTTATGAAGGCGAGATCGCCTACGGCGCTTCCAAGGCTGCCGTTATCCAGATGACCAAGAACGTTGCCAACGAGAATGCCAAGCTGGGCATCCGCTGCAACGCCATCTCCCCGGGCTGGGTCAACACCGGCATGTTCCGCCGCATCGTAGGACAGTATGCGGAAGGCGAAGGCCGCGGAAGCGGCTGGGACAACGTCCACGTGGGCAACATCGGCCGCACGGCGGAACCCATGGAAATGGCCAACGTCGCCGTATTCTTGTGCTCCGACGACGCCTCCTTCGTAAACGGCTCCAACTGGCTGTGCGACGGCGGCAAGACCCTGGATCAGGGCTAAACAAGGGAAATATCCAACGGCAATTTGGGTAAGAATAGCGAAACCCCCGGAATGCGTTCCGGGGGTTTTGCTTTAGTGGGACAAAGAACCGTCCCCGATTATTTGTTGTTTCTTACGTCCGCCGTGGTCTCCTCGAACTCCTTGCGGATAGCGGTCAGGAATTCCGGATCGGTTAAAACGTCCTCCGCAGTCTTTACGAAGGCCTTGGAGACGATAAACATCTGCTCGTAGCCGTAATCGGAATCGGCGCCGGCCCGCAGGCCTTCGGTGTGGATGCCGATCTCCGGGTCTCCGGTAACGTCGAACCACTGGTGGATGGTCGGGCAGCGGTAGCTTACGTTGCCGATGTCGGATGACGCGGTGCTGTCGTAGCGCTCCATGTCCTGGGTCACACCGAATTCCTTCGTGTGCTGCACCGCCCGGTCGGACAGGGTAACGTTCGTGTGCAGATCGTCGTACCAGCCCTCGAAGTTGGTGATCTCCAGCCGCGCGCCGGTGGCAAGGGAAGCCGCTCTTGCGCAGTTCTTCACCTTTTCGGAGAAGCCGATCAGGTAGGCCGAGGTGTTGGCCCGGATATAGAACTCTGCCATGGCGTAGTCCGGCACGATGTTGGCGGCCTTGCCGCCGTCCTTGATGACCCCGGAGACTCTGGCGTCCGGCGTAATGTGCTGGCGCAGCGCATCGATCAGATCGAAGGTCTTCAGCACGCCGTTGAGGGCGTTGATGCCTTCGTGGGGCGCTCCTGCCGCATGGGCGCTCTTGCCGAAAAATTCGAAGCGCTGGGAGTCGATGGCGTTCATGGAGCCGCTGGCCGCGTGCCTGCCGAAGGGGTGGGCCATCATGGCCACCGACAGGTCGTCGTAGCGTCCGGCTGCTGCCAGGTTCACCTTGCCGCCCAGGGTCTCTTCCGCCGGCGCGCCGATGACTCTTACCTCACCGCCGTATTCATCGATGGCGTCTTTTAAGGCGATGGCGTTGCACACCGCCAGTGACCCGATCAGATTATGACCGCAGGCATGGCCGAGGCCGTTTAAGGCGTCGTATTCCGCCAGGAAGCCGATGACGGGGCCTTCCTTTGCGCCCTTATAGCTTGCGATGAACGCGGTCTCGAGGCCGCAGACGTTCCGCTCGATGGCAAAGCCGTGCTTTTCCAGGGCTTCCGTAAGCAGGGCGACCGCATGGAATTCCTGCATGCCCAGTTCCGGGTCTTCGTGGATCTCGTGGCCCAGCGCCCGGATCTCAGGGGCGATGGCTTCCACGCGCTCTTGTATGCTCTTCATAGGGTCACTCCTTTTCTTGCTCTATTTTCTCCCTTACGCGGGCCAGGAGATCCGCCGCATCGCCGCGGCAGTCCTCGCAGATCGCGTAGGTCCGGTTTTCTCTTTTATTGGTGCTGCGGATCGAGATGACGGGGAATTTCCGGATCTCTGTTTTTTCGCTGCCGGCTTCGACGGCACAGTCCGCAGCAAGGCGTTCGAAGCTGATCTCCCGGAGCTGGGTGTAGGGCCATTCCATGATGGTGGACTCCTTCAGCGGTGTCTTCTTTTCCTCGCCGAACATCGTCCGGACCGTGCTGTAAGCCTCTAAACGGTCCTCTCCGAGAATAAAGCAGGTGAACTGCATGTGGGAAGATCTCCCCACATCATCGCTGCTGTCGGCCCGGAGGATCGCCTCTTCCTCCTGAACGGGAAGGGCGGTATATCCGTAGACAGAGATCTTTTCCGCTGCCATGAAGGCATCGTAGTCCATGTCGCTGGTATTTAACGCATCGGTCTCCAGATCGAGGTTGTCGTTGATCCACCGCATCCGCGCATCCACTTCCGGAGGCGTTACGGCAGCCTGCTTCACGTAGAAGAACTGCCAGATGCCCAGCCCCGTGAAAAACAGCGCTGCCACGAAGTGCAGCGGTCCTCCGCCGAAATAGGCGTAGATGCCGACGATAATCGCGAAAGCGAACAGGATGTAGGGCGTATTGCCGCTGCTCTTTTTAAAATACAGCTCGCTGCGCTCGATCCGGTAGCGCTCCCGTGTGGATTTTTTTTCGTAATCCGTCTTTTTTAATATAGACATACTTTCCGCCGATAGAAAAAGGGACTGCGCATAATGCGCAGCCCCTATACTGCAAAGTTTAGACGTATCCGATCGCAACAGCGATGACGATAAGGATGACCTGCACCAGGAAGCAAACGCCGTAAACGGGCAGGAAGAACTTATACCATCTGTCGAGGGGGATCTTGCCGATGCCGCACATGGTAGCAACAGAGCAGGTGGGCCACAGCATGTTGGAGTAGCCGTCACCGAACTGGTACGCAAGTACGGTGATCTGTCTGGAAACACCAGCCAGGTCGCCCAGGGGAACCATGATAGGCATGATAGCGGTAGCCTGTCCGGAACCGGAGGGGATGAAGAAGTTGATGAGGTTCTGAGCAACCAGCATGCCGATCGCGGAACCCATCTTGCCGAGGCTTGCCGTAGCGGTAGCCAGGCCGTGTACGACGGTGTCGATGATGACGCCGTTCTGCATGTTGATCAGGATAGCGCGAGCCAGACCGACAACGACCATACCGATGGCCATTTCCTTGAATGCGGTCAGGAGGTTTTCCTTGATCTGTTCGGGCTTGAAGCCGGCAACGATGGAGACGAACAGAGCGGAGATGATGAAGACGGCGCTCATTTCGTTGATCCAGAAGCCCAGCTTCAGGGAGCCGTAAACGATGGTGGCAACGGTGAAGATCATGGAGATGAGGATGAACTTCTGCTTGCCGGTGAAGTTGACTTCTTCGACTCTCTCCAGCTCGAAGGAGGAGAAGTCGCAGTCCTTAACATAGCTCAGTTCCGGATTCTTCTTGATCTTGCTCGCATAGCGCATGACCAGAGCGGTCATAACGAGATACTGAACGATGAAGATGACCCAGCGATAGCCGAGGCCGGAGAAGATGGGCAGCTCTGCGATGGCCTGTGCAACACCGATGGTGAATGCGTTGGTCGTCGCGGAAGCGAAACCGGTAGCTACGCCTACGAAGCACATGCACAGACCGACGATAGCGTCGTATCCCAGAGCGATAGCCAGTGCTACGAAGATGGGTACGAGGCCGTATACGGTCTCCAGCTCACCGTAGGTAGAACCTGCGATGGCGAAGATGAGCATGCAGATGGGGATAAAGAGTTTGCTGTCTTTTGCCTTGCTGTTGAGCAGGGTGTTGATCGCGGAGGTCAGTGCGCCGCTCTGCATGACACTGTAGACCCAGAAGAAGCCGAATGCGATCAGGAAGATGATGTTGCTGACAGCGACGAAAGCTTCGGGGATGGAGACGAACATCTTCCACGGATTAACGGGGGACTGTTCGACATACTGGAAGCTGTTCGGATCGACTACGGTGTTGCCGCTGGCTTCATCCAGAACACGGTCATAGGTTCCTGCAGGAACGATGTACGTCAAGATCATGATGACAACGATGATGCAGAAAAGAAGGACCGGGGTGCTCGGCATCGAGAACTTCCGTTTCTTTTCAAGTTCCGACATAGTTACTCCTTTCTTGTTTACACATAGAACGATAGTGAAGATAATTCCGAGAATTCGGCGGAGCATAGGATCGTCAGAAAGGTCCTGCTATGCAGAGCTTTATATAACAGCCTACCAAGATGCCGACACGTCCGCAGATATAGTAATGATTATGAATATTTTATAAAAAAGATGCGTTTTGTGCATTAAAATTCAAGCGATTTGCATAAAGCCAAAAACAATTTCGCAAAAATCCGTAAAACACATCGCAAACTAATCACAAAAAACAGCCTCCCGCAGGAACGGGAGGCTGTTTGGGATCTTCAGTGTGTCTGCTGTATGCCGGTCACTTCTTGTATCTCCGGCGGAATCCGAGGGCACAGAACACGATCGCGGCGCCCATCAGGGGCAGGTTGACCATGCGGTAGCCTTCCAGATACCGGTTCGCCAGCAGGACGAGCCCGCTGAATACGAATATGCTGAGGACCAGCTGGTTGCGGTCGACGCCGCCCATCACAAGCGCGATGAGGATCGCGGCGACCGACAGGATCGATGGCAGAAACGCGAGGATATAAGTCATGGTTTAGAAGGGTCCAAGGTGGATCATATGAGCGATGAGGACCATAGCCATACCTGCCAGGAATTCGGTGAGCAGGATGGGCCAGAAGGCCTTCATCCACTTATCCCATGGAATCTTGGCCAGGCCGAGGAACGCCATGAAGTAGCCGGAAGTCGGCGTAAAGACGTTCGTTAAGCCGTCGCCGATCTGGAAGGCAACGCAGGCGGTCTGACGGGTGACGCCCACTAGGTCGGCGAGCGGAGCCATCAGAGGCATGGTAACGGCTGCCTGTCCGGAACCGGACGGAACGAGGATGTTCATGAGGCACTGTACGATGTACATGCCGCCGGCAGATACGGCGGAGGGGAAGTGACCCAGAACGCCTGCGCAGGCGTGCAGCAGGGTGTGCATGATGTTGCCTGCGGTGAGGACGACCAGGATGCCGCGTGCGAAACCGACGACCAGTGCGCCGACGGCAACGTCTGCCATACCCTTGGCCATTCTTTCGCCCCACTGGCTGGGAGTGAGTCCGCCCCAGGCGGCTGCCCAGATGCTCATCAGGAAGAAGTCAGCGCAGAACTGACCATACCACCATTTGAGCTTCATGGAGCCGTAAACCAGCATGACGATGGAGAAGAGGAATCCCAGAACGATCATGACCTGACGGAAGCCGAACGGGTTCTCTTCCAGGTTGAAGTTCATCTTCTCGTCTCTTGCCTGGTCGATCTCGTAGACCGGGGACAGCTGGGGATTCGCCTTGACTTTGGAGGCGTGTCTCCAGATGAAGAAGACGGAGATGAGGAAGAAGACTGCCAGCATGACGCTGCGGAAGCCTGCGCCGGAGAACAGCGGCAGTTCCGCGATGCCCTGGGCGACGCCTTCGGTGTAGGGGTTCATCATGGAGCCCATGAAACCGGAGCCTGCGCCGATCAGGATGATGCCGGCCGCGGTGAGGGAGTCAAATCCCAGCGCCAGGCACAGCGGGAGCACGATGGGGATGTATACCAGCAGACCTTCGGCAGCACCGGTGGTGCAGCCCAGGAAGCAGTAATACGCCATCAGAACAGGAATTACTAATTTCTCCTTGCCCTTGATCGCCATGGCGATACGGACGAGCAGCGCCTGGACGGCTCCAGTGGACACCATGACGGCGATGGAACTGCCCATGATGAACACCAGGAATATGATGTCGGCGACTGCATACATGCCGTCGAACACCGCTTTCGCGACACCGAACGGCGTTACCGGTGTCTTGTCGACATAGTGGAATGTCTCGGGGTCGACAAGAGTACGACCGTCGTCGTTCACGTAGGTATCGTAGTTACCTGCCGGAACGATATACGTCAGGATGGCGCATATAATGATGACGATCGTCAGAAGAGTATAGATGTGAGGTACACCAAACTTCTTCTTCTTTGTTTCTGCATTGTCCATAGGGAACCTCCTTCCAGAAACAAGACGATAAGATAGAAAATAATTGCGAACGGCTCCGGAGAGCCGGATACAACCGAAAGGATCAGTCGTTTACGTGGGTGAATTCCTCCTTGATCTCCGCGAGGAATTCGGGTTCGGTCATCAGGTCGATGCCCGTTGCGGTGAACGCCTTGATGTACAGCAGTGCCGTCTCCATGGCTTCATCCGAACCGGCCGCTTCTTCCATGTAGGGCGTGTGGATGCCCATCAGGTCGCCCTCCGGGCTGTCCGCGATCTTGCAGAGCAGCTGGATGCAGGGGACCCGGTAGGATACGTTGCCCAGGTCCGAAGCGCCGGGGTGGTTCTTGCCGTTGAACCAGTAACAGGGGATGCCCTGCTCTTCCACATAGCTCGTGGCCCGTCTGGAAAGCACCTGATTGGAGAACGTGTCCATATAGGCGCCGTTTCCGACTTCCAGCTCCAGCCGGCAGCCGGTCGCCAGGGCTTCCCCCGCGCAGATGTTCTTGATCTTCTCCACCAGCTCTTCCGCGTACTTTTTGCGGTTCGCTCTTACAAAGATCTCGCCGCCGGTGTGCTCGTGGATGATGCCGGGGGTCTTGCCGCCGTCCCGGATGTGATAGGAGATCCGGGCATCGTCCTTCGTCTGCTGGCGCAGGAAGCCGATGGCTACGTGGGTAAGCTCGATGGCGTCCAGTGCGTTGACCCCTTCATGCGGCGCCGCGCCTGCATGGGCGCTCTTGCCGTAGAAGTCGATATGGATGGTGTAGAGGGCGCAGGAGTTCCAGGAGTCCGTGGCAGTGCAGGAGGGATGGGCCATCATCACGACGTCCATGTCGTCGAACTTGCCGTCTCTGGCGTAGTAGACTTTTCTGCCTGCCCATTCCTCGCCCGGGGTGCCGTAGACGTAGATCTCGCCGCCATACTTGTCCGCGAAGGGCGCCATGGCGAGGCCGGCGCCTACGCCGATCATGGCGATGATGTTGTGACCGCAGGCATGGCCGGGTCCGCCGTCCTTGCCCATGCCGGGCAGGGCGTCATATTCGGAACACATGGCGATCTTCGGGCCGGGTTTGCCGCTGCGGTAGACCGCGCGGTATCCGGTGTCGAAGGCGTCGAACTCCTCTTCCACTTCCCAGCCGTGCTTCTTAAAGAGCTCCACCTGCTTTTCGTAGGCTTTGAACTCCTGCATGGAGAGCTCCGGGTTGTCGTGGATGAAGTGAGCCAGCTCCTTCAGCTCCGGTGCCAGCTGCGCAACGATCTCATCGATCCGTTGTTTTTCTTTCATGCCAAATCCCTTCCGCGCGGGCTACATGCCTGCTTCGACAGCAACTTCCAGGATATTGTCTTCGAAAGTGACCACGCGGCATTCTCTTCCTTCGTTACCCTTGGGCTCGTAGAAGAAGTGATAGCCGTTTTCGTGGAAGCGGCGGATGACCTCGTTCAGCTTTTCTCTGCTGTCTACGCGGATCGCCATGTGTGCGATACCGGTGCGGTTCCATTCCTTGGGCTGGTCCACGATCTCGGGCTTGGTCATCAGCTCCAGCTTGGCGCCGTCGCCGACGTTCATGATGTAGGAGTAATACTTGTTGTCCTCTTCGTTGTATTCGAAGGCCAGCGTTGCGCCGAAGTAATCTTCGAAGAACTTTCTGGCGCCTTCCAGGTCCTTGACGAAGATGCCGACGTTCGCCATGCGGAGGGCGGGTTCGGTATCTTTATAGCTGACTTCCAGAACGATGTCTTCGAAGGTAACAACGCGGCATTCCCCGTTGCCTTCTCTGGAGGAGGGTTCGTAGAAGAAGTGATAGCCGTTTTCGTGGAAACGGTCGATGACCTCGTTCAGCTTTTCTCTGGAGGGAACGCGGATGGCTACGTGAGCGAAACCGGTGCGGTTTGGGTCCTTCGGCGTGTCGACGATCTCCGGCTTGGTCATCAGTTCGATCCGGGCGCCGTCGCCCAGATCCATGATGTAGGAATAATACTTGTTCTCTTCTTCGTTGTATTCGAAGGCGAGCTTGGCGCCGAAATAGTCCTCGAAGAACTTTCTGGCGCCTTCCAGATCTTTGACGAACAGACCTGCATTTGCGATGTACATGATTACCTCCTTGTAAAAAACAGACGGCAACACAGAAGCATCCGCCTGTGCTGCCGTCCCATTGAGTCTAAATGCCTTATAAAAATGATACCATACACGCGCGTTTCTGAGAGTTGATTGGCTTGCGAATTAATTTGCTGTCGACGAAATAATTAAACATATATTTCTGATTTGCCATATACATTACGGAGAGAATTATGCAAATCCAATATTTTATTCGGTCCATTTATGCAATTTTTTGAAGAAGCCCCCATGATTAGTTTGCGATAAAAATGGATTAATAGAAAATCCCCGCGGTCGCCGCGGGGATTTTTGACCACACAAATTGCTATTTTTGTGTAAGAAATGCCTTGATTCCTTTTTCGAACCGGGACAGACCGTCTTCCACCTGGGATCTCGGATATGCCAGGTTCATCCGCAGAAATCCTTTGCCTCCGTCGCCGTAGCCGGAACCGTCGATCAGGACGAGACCGGTCTCTTTCCGGATGAATTCAAACAGCGCTTGGGAATCATCCGTGATCTTCCGGCAGTCGAACCACAGCAGGTAGGTCGCTTGAGAAGGTACCACCCAGACTTCGGGGATGCGCTCCTTGATAAATGCCCGGGCATATTGCTTGTTGTCGTAGATGTACTGTCGTGCTTCGTCCAGCCAGTCGCCGCTGTGCAGGAAAGCTGCCGCCGGAGCAACGGCTGCCAGGATGTTGGGCTCCGCCAGCTCGTCGGTGTTGATGGCCCGCCAGACCTTGTGCCGGAGGAACCTGTTGGGAATGGCGATCGCGGAGGTCTGGATGCCTGCCAGGGAGAACGCCTTGGTGGGCGCCAGCATAGCAACGCAGATATCCGCCGCTTCTTCGGATACGCTGGCAAAGGGAATGTATTCGCAGCCCGGATCCGTCAGGTCGCAGTGGATCTCATCAGCGAGCACCGTCACGTTGTGCTCCTTGCACAGATGCGCGATCCGCTGCAGTTCTTCTCTGCTCCAGATCTTGCCGATGGGATTGTGCGGATTGCAAAGCACCATCAGGGTCACTTGCGGATCGGAGAGATACTCTTCGAACCGGTCGAAATCGATGCTGTACTCCCCGTTCTCGTAGTGCAGCGGGCACTCCTTGACGAAGCGGCCGTTGTTGACGGAGGAATTGAAGAATAGGTTGTAGGACGGTGTAAAGAAGCACACCTTTTCCGCAGGATAGGTGAGTTTGCGGACGGAGGTGGACAGCGTGGGGATGACGCCCATGCTGAAGATGAGCCAATCCTTCTCGATCTTCCAGTGATGGCGCTTGTCCCACCATGTCATGTAGGCTTCGTACCATTCGGGCAGGATGTCGGTATAGCCGTAGTTGGGATGCGCGATGCGTTCTTCAAAGGCCTTGCGGATCGCGGGAGCGGCTTCGAAATCCATGTCCGCCATGGACATGGGCAGCTCGCCCGGCGCAACATCCCATTTCTGGGTGCCTGCGTTCCGGCGGTCGATGACCTTATCAAAATCGTATTTCATGCTTTATTTTCCTTCTGCCTTTCTGGCCGCGATGCGCTCTTCTCTGGCGGCGATCTTCTTCAGGGTATTGGGGGACTTGTAGTAGGGGTTGTCCACTTCGGGGCGGAGGTCTTCGCCGTACTGCAGCTTGCCGTCCACCAGCATGCGGGCCACCTTTTCGGTGCAGAACGAGACGACCTTGGCATCGTGGGGCGTGCCTTCGTGGGCGTTGTATTCCTTAAAGCCTTCCTCGGTCTTCCAGTCGTAGGGGGCACCGAGGTTGTGGGTGAGCACGTCGCAGCAGAGCACGCTGCCGTACTTTTCCTCGAAGGCGTCCATCACGGTGCGGATGAGCGCCTGGCAGTCGTCGTAATAACCTGCGAAGTCATCGATGGGACGGCCGTAGAACAAGCTGATGGCAAAGGCTGCACCGGCCAGCGCACCGCAGGTGCCCTTCAGAGAGATGCAGGTGCCGCCGGCGAGGCCGAAGCCGCCTTTGATCATCTCCGGGGTGATCCCCATATCGGGAAAAGCTTCATATAAGCCGTTCAGAACGCTCTGCACGCAGTTTCCGTAGAGAGATTCCGTCTGGTAAGCGACGTCGCAGGCCTTTTTTATAAGAGCCTCTTTTTCTTCCTGGGGAAGCAACCAATATTCTTTCATAACGATTCTCCTTGCTGATACGCACAAAAACGATATGTCTGAGACGTTTTACAGCTTTTATTGTATCAGCGAAGGGGGCGGGGCACAATGCCGCCGAGGCGGGAGCAAGGTAATCCGCAAAGAAATGACCCCGCCATTTCATTGTATACAATAAAGCGGGTAAAAGCAGGGGACGGACTTCTCCCTTTTATGCTATAATTAACTGGTTAAAGAGTCGCTAAAAAGGCTTCGGCCACATTCTCTATATACACTAAGGAAGCAATAGGAGGTTAAGAATGGCAAAGAAAACTTATACCAACGAAGAGATCCAGCGGACTGCCAACAAGATCCGCAAACAGGTTCTCAAATTTGCCATCGAAAGAGGCGGATGTTACATTACGCAGACGAATTCATCCGCAGAAACACTGGCGACGCTGTATCTGGACGTCATGAACCTGGGCGACAGCCTCGGCGATCCGGATGGCATCCTGTTCCCCGGCGTTCCCGGTCCCGACAATATGGACTTCCCCAGAGGAAGCCTGTATAACGGCCCCACCCAGGCACCCTACGACAGATTCTTCCTGTCTCCGGCTCACTACGCCTGCACCCTGTACTGCACACTGTTTGCCGTCGGCCGGATCTCCGAGACCGGTATCGAACGGTTCAACAAGGACGGCTGGATCTTCGAACAGATCGGCGCGGAACACTCCCCCGGTTTCGAGACCACCGCGGGCTCGCTGGCGCAGACCATCTCCGTCGCGTGCGGCACGGCTCACGCCAGAAAGCTGAAGGGCGAAGAAGGCACGATCTGGTGCTTCATGTCCGACGGCGAACTGGAAGAAGGTCAGCTGTGGGAAGCCATTCAGGCCGCAGCCTTCTATAAGCTCGACAACTTCGTCCTCGTCTGCGACATCAACGGTCAGCAGATCGAGGGTCCCACGAAGGAGATCATGAACACCCAGCCCCTGTACGACCGGTTCACCGCATTCGGCGCCAAGACCGTCGAGATCGACGGCCACGACATCCAGGCTATCAAGGATGCCTGCCGGACCGCTCATCCGGGTCAGCCCCTCGTCGTTCTGTGCAACACCAAACCCACCCACGGCATGCCGTTCCTGGACAAACGTACAGAGAGACTGCATTTCGTGAACGTCAAGACACCCGAACAGATCGCAGAAGCCAAGGCTTTCTACGACAGCATGGAATAGGAGGAACGCGCTATGATCATGGAAACCAACGTATACTCCAAGAGCATCACAGAATGGGGCGCCAAGCACCCTGAGACCGTCGTACTGTCTGCGGACCTGGGCACCTCCTGCGAGATCATGGATTTTAAGAAGAACTATCCCGACCGGTATTTCTCCCTGGGCATCGCCGAACAGAACATGATCGGCTGGGCTGCCGGTCTGGCCAGAGAAGGCTTCCTGCCCTATCTGCATTCCTTCGGCGTCTTCCTGTACAGACGCGTTCTGGACCAGGTCGAAATGTCCGTGGCATACGGCAATCTGCCCGTAGGCCTCGTGGGCTTCGTTCCCGGACTCACCACCCCCGGCGGCGTATCCCACCAGTCCACCAACGACATCGGCACCCTGCGCAGCGTGCCCAACATGCGCATCTACTCCATCGCCGACGCGACCGATATCGAAGGATTCCTGCCCATGGCTTACGAAGCGGGCGGCCCCTTCTACGTAAGAATGCTCCGCAAGTCCGTTCCCAGACTGTTCCCGGCGGATGAACCCATCCAGTTCAACCATGCCCGTATCGTTACGGAAGGCGCCGATGTTGCGCTGTTCACCGAGAACATCGCCACCGAAGAAGGCATGAAGGCCGTCAAGGTGCTGCAGGATCACGGCGTATCCGTACAGATGCTGTCCGTATCCACCCTCAAGCCCTTCACCGATCCCCAGGTCGTAGACGCCCTGAAGAAGGTGAAGTACGGCGCTGTTACCTATGAAAACCACAACATCATCGGCGGTCTGGGCACCTGCGTGGCGGAAGTCATGGCGGAGAACGGCATCGGCAAGCCCCTGGTCAAGGTCGGCGTAAACGATCTGTACACCCACGGCGCGTCCAAGATGTTCCTGCTCAAGAAGTACAACTGCGATGCCATGAGCTGCATCAAGGCCGTCGAAAAGCTGATCGGCAAGGATCTGGGCATCGACGAATCCGAGATCGAGGCGGTCCGCTTCGAAGATTTCAACGGCGTAGCATAGCTTAAAATGTAGTTATATTGAGCGGAGCCGATATTCAAAAGCGAGGAAATCGCTAACGCCGGGAGCGCAGCGACCAAAGTGTTGACGAGCGTTGAATATCGGTCCGCTCAAATCAAAGGAGATTTCATAATGTTCGAAGAAACCAAAAGACAAATCATCAAGGCAGGCATGAGCCTGGACCGTTATGGCCTCATCGCTCTCTCCGGCGGCAACGTATCCGTACGCATGCCCTCCGGCGAGATCCTCGTAACCCCCTCCGGCATGATCTATGAAGATCTGGTGGAAGACGACATCCTGGTCATGGACCTGCAGGGCAAGATCATCGAAGGCACCCGCAAGCCCAGCTCCGACACGGAAGCCATCCTCTACATCTTCCGGGAGATGCCCGAGGTCACCGCGGTCATCCATACCCACCAGCCCTACGCCACCGCCATCGGCCTCGTGCAGGATGAATTCGAAGTCAACCTCACGACCCTGGCCAACGCCACGGCCGGCCCGGTCCGCGTTTCTCCCTACAGCTCCGCCGGCTCCATCGACATGGGCATCGACACCGTCAAGTACATCGGCGACAGCCTGGCCATCATCATGGCCCATCACGGCGTCATGACCGTCGGCAAGGACAAGGGACTCAAGCAGGCGCTGTACGCCGCCGTCTATCTGGAAGAGGCCTCCAAGTGCTATCTGGCAGCCAAGGCCTGCGGCGAGATGAAGCAGATGACCCCGGAGCAGATCCAGCAGTCCATCGAGGTCTTCAAGTACTACGGCCAGGGCACCCCGACCATTCCCAAGGATCTGGTCAAGAGAGTCTAAGGACGGTAAAATAATACGTATTTCTACAGGAGGCGTCAGAGATGACCGAAAACGGCAGAAAGATCCTCATCATCGAGGACGAAAAGCCCATATCCGACATTATCAAGTTCAACCTTACGAAGGAAGGCTATGAAGTAGAAACAGCGTACGACGGCCAGGAGGGCCTGGACAAGGCCCTCTCCTGCGGCTGCGATCTCGTGCTGCTCGACATCATGCTTCCCATCATGAGCGGTTTCGAAGTATGCAAGAAGATCCGCGAACACAGCGAGATCCCCATCATCATGCTCACCGCGAAGGAGGAGGAAGCCGATAAGGTGCTCGGTCTGGAGCTCGGCGCGGACGATTACATTACGAAGCCCTTCGGCATGCGGGAGCTGCTGGCGCGGATCAAGGCCAACCTGCGGCGCACGGAGTTCCTGGAAGGCAAGGCGGAGGAACCCGCCGACATCCAGGAGTTCGGCAAGCTGCAGATCGACATGAACCGCTACGAAGTCCGCAAGGACGGCCAGCCGCTGGACCTCACCCTCCGGGAATTCGAGCTGCTGAAATATCTGGCGACGAGAGACGACAAGGTCTTTTCCCGGGAGCAGCTGCTGGAGGACGTCTGGGGCTACGAGTACTACGGCGACATCCGGACGGTGGACGTTACGGTGCGCCGGCTGCGGGAGAAGCTGGAGGATGACCCCGGCGATCCCAAATACATCATTACGAAGCGCGGCATCGGCTACTATTTCAGCAAGCAATAGGGATCGGTCCCAGGCAGTATGATTTTTTTCAGACGCGGCAGCGTGCGGTGGAGAATAGCGCTCATCTATTTTATGCTGTTCTTCGCGGTGCTTTCCCTCGTATCCGTGTTCCTCGTGAACCGCATCGAGCAGTACCAGCTGTCTTCGCTAAAAGAGAATATCGCTAAGACCATCAGCGAAAGCAATCTCCCGTCCTATCTGGGAGCCTACGATTCGCTGTCTTCCCATGGGGAAGAGATCCAGGCTGTGCTGGATTCCAGCTGGAGCAGCTTTTCGGAAGAATTATCCGTGGTGGACGAGCGGATGCAGATCTGCGCGTCCACCAATTCCAATCTGGTAGGCAGGTCCGCTGCGGACGTGTTCGACGCGTCCATCATCGCGTCCTGCCTGCTTACGGGAGATTCCGGCGAGTCCGATTCCGTGCTCTCCGGCGGCATCCCCGTCAAAAATCTGTGCTACGGCATAGAGAATGCGAAAGATCCCGGCGTCATCTACGTGCGGGCCGATCTTTCCAGCATCAACGCCTTCGTGTCCCAGAGCAAGCTGATCTTTATCCGGGTCATCTTTATCGCTCTGCTGGCGACCGTCGTGCTGGGGTTCGCCCTGGCGGGCAGCATTACGAAGCCCATCAACGACGTAACGGACACGGTCCTGAAGATGTCCGCCGGCGACTTTTCGGAGGGCGTCCAGGTCAACAGCGACGACGAGATCGGGCAATTGGGGGAGATGTTCAACCTGATGCGGGAGAAGCTCTCCGATACGCTGTCCGAGATCACGGGAGAGAAGAACAAGCTCTCCACCATCCTGGAATACATGGCGGACGGCCTGGTGGCCATCGACCTGCAGGGCGGCATCATCCACGTCAATCCGGCGGCCCGGGCGATCCTGGGGCTGGATCCGGCGGATCCGCTGCCGAAGGATTACGACGCTCTGATGGGTCACATCTCCGACAACATCAGTCTGGAGCGGGTAAAGGGCAACTGCGAGATCCACGGCGCCCAGGACATCTTTTCCTACGGCAGCAGCATCTTCGCGGTCCACTACGACCGGTTTAAGGACGAAGACGGCGAGGATATCGGCATCATCATCCTCATCCAGGACATTACGGAACGCCAGAAGCTGGAGGACATGCAGCGGGATTTCGTGGCCAACGTGAGCCACGAGCTGAAGACGCCGCTCACCACCATCAAGAGCTACACCGAGACTCTGATGGACGGCGCGGTGGATGACCCGGACACGGCCCGCAGCTTCCTCGGCATCGTGGACAACGAAGCGGACCGCATGAACCGCCTCGTAAAGGATCTGCTGCAGCTGTCGCGTCTGGAGCAGCGCCAGGAGCGCATGAACTTCCTGGAGGGCAACATCGTGGCTCTCGTGCGGCAGTGCATGGTAAAGGTGGAGATGACCGCCCAGCAGAAAGGGCATCAGCTGAACGCGCTGTTCGACGAGAAGATGAACATCCGCGTGCTGATGGACCGCGACCGCATGGAGCAGGTGATCCTCAACGTATTGAGCAACGCCATCAAATACACGCCGGACGGCGGACGGATCGACGTGGATATCGATTCCGACGGCCGGGAAGTGCAGATCATCGTATCCGACAACGGCATCGGCATCTCCGAGGAGGAACTGCCCCGCATCTTCGAGCGGTTCTACCGGGTGGATAAAGCCCGTTCCCGCAAGATGGGAGGCACCGGCCTCGGCCTTGCCATTACAAAACAGATCGTGGAAGAGCACCAGGGCACCATCACCGCGGAAAGCACCCTGGGCAAAGGCACGAAATTCATTATCGCCCTTCGGGTGGCCGCCCACAGAGGCACCCCGAACATCGAGTAAAACGCATGGAAGAAGACAAGAAAGTCAGCAGCTTTACCTACGACCTTCTGGAGCGCGAGAGTCAGTCCGACGAGCAGAAAGAGCGCCGGGAGGTCCGCAGAAAGAAGCTGGAAGACAAAGCAAAAGTAAAGGATGACCCCGGCAAGGCCAGACGGGCGAAAAGCCGGCGGCGGACCATGCTGGCGCTGTTCCTGGTAGTGGCGCTGGCAGGCTTGTTTACCGTGCGTTCCGTACAGCGCATGGTAGCGCTCACCCAGGAGCGGGCCCGCGTGCAGGCGCAGCTGGACGAGCTGGAAAAGCGCCGCAGCGAGCTGGAGAACGAGCTCCTGATGGTCAATTCCGACGAATACGTGGAGCAGCAAGCCAGAAGCCAGCTGCATATGATACGGCCGGGCGAAGTCCTGTATATCGTGCCCAGCAGCACGGAGTACACGACTGCAGAACCCGAAGAAGAGGCCGTTCCGGAAGAAGCACCTCCCGTAGACGAGGCGAAGCCCTGATGGAGAAACTGAAGCTTCAGGAGGCCGTCGTGGTGGAAGGCCGGGACGACGAGGCAGCCGTTCTGCGGGCTGTGGATGCCGCGGTCATCTCCACCCACGGGTGGGGCATGCCGGATGGGAACGTCGAGCGCATCCGGGCGGCCTATGAGAGATGCGGCATCATCATCCTGACGGATCCGGACTTTGCGGGGGAAAACATCCGCAGGCGCTTAACGGCGCTGTTTCCGGACGCGAAGCACGCCTACCTGGCGCGGCCCGATGCATCGAAGATGCAGGGGGAGAAGGTGCTGGACATCGGCGTGGAGAACGCGGTGCCGGAGGCGATCCAGGCGGCCTTGCTGGCCGCGCGGGCGAGGGTCGCAGCTCCGACGGCCTCTTCGTTCCCTTCGACAGGCTCAGGGAACGTCAAAGAAGACACTGTGACCCAGGCAGACCTTGCAAGTCTGGGGCTGGCCGGCGGAGCCGGCAGCACGCAGCTGCGGCAGGTCCTGGGAAAAGAACTGGGGATCGGCAGCTGCAACGCGAAGGCCTTCGCGAAGAGACTCGCGGCTTTCGGCATACCAAGAGAGGAGTTCCTTGCCGCATGGCGCAGGATTTTACAAGAAAACAGGTAGCGGCGCTGGAGCGGCGCTACGATTTTAAGACGGCCAAGAGCCTGGGACAGAACTTCGTGACGGATCCCGCCGTAACGGAGGGGATCATCGAGGCTTCCGGCGCAGGTCCGAAGGATCTGGTGCTGGAGATCGGGCCCGGTCTGGGGGTCATCACCTCGAAGGCAGCCCAGCGCTGCGGCAGGCTGGTGGCCATCGAAGTCGATAAAAAGCTCCTGCCCATCCTGGCGGAGACCGTCGGATGGCAGCCCAACGTCAAGATCATCAACGAGGACATCCTGCAGGCGGATCTGGAGCAGATCGTGGCGGCGGAACGGGTGCTGCCGGACGGGTCACAGGCGGAACATGTGCGGCTCATCGGCAACCTCCCGTATTACATTACGACCCCGATCCTCAACAAGCTGATGGCCCTGCCGGACCTGTTCACTTCCCTCACCATCATGGTGCAGAAAGAGGTGGCGGAGAAGATGATGGCGCAGGCCGGAGCAAAAAATTACGGGGTAATTTCGATCCACGTGCAGTATTTTTGCGAGATCGAATATATAATGGAAGTACCGAAGGAGGTCTTCCTTCCCCAGCCGAAGGTGGATTCGGCGGTGCTTAAGCTGCATGTGCGCAAGGAAAAGTGCGCGGATGTAAAGGACGAGGCGCTGTTCTTTGAGACCGTAAAAGCGGGCTTCGCGCAGCGCAGAAAAACGCTGTCCAACTCCCTTACGGGCGTGCGGGGCGCGGACCGAGACAAGGTGCTGGCAGCGCTGGAAGGCGCGGGCATCGATCCGAAGAGACGGGCAGAGACCCTGTCCATCCCGGAATTCGCAGAAGTGGCAAATCGCCTTTTATAAGGCTTTTATATTTGTGGAAATCATTTGAATTTGGAGGTGTTTCCCATGATTCAGACAGTAGCAACAGAAAAGGCTCCCGGCGCTATCGGCCCCTACAGCCAGGCGAAGATCGTTAACGGTATGGTCTATACTTCCGGCCAGCTGGGCATGTTCCCCAACGGCAATCTGCCCGACGGCATTCAGGCTCAGGCGATCCAGTCTCTGACCAACGTCAGAAACATCCTGGAAGCGGCCGGTTCCTCCATGGATAAGGTCGTCAAGACCCTGGTCTTCATCAAGAACATGGATGATTTCGGCAAGGTCAACGAAATTTACGGCACCTTCTTCAAGGAAGGCTCCTATCCCGCAAGAAGCTGCGTGGAAGTTGCCCGCCTGCCCAAGGACGCTCTCGTAGAGATCGAAGTCGTCGCAGAACTGTAAAGTGTCGCCGGGGACGGTTCTCCGCGACAACTTTTCTGCAAACCGGCCGGGCCCTTCGGGGCCCGGTTTTTGTGCGCTTGCAACCCGGGCTCTGTTTATTGTAAGATGAAGCGGTAAGGAGAATGTTGACCCATGAAATATAAACTGATACGAAATGCAACGGCAAAGCTGTTCTACGGCAACGCGGTCTTCCTGCTGGATCCAGCCTTCGCGAAGAAGGGCACTGGCCCGTCCTATGCGGGCAAGGAGCACAGCCCGCTTGTGGACATGCCCTGCAAAATGTGGGAGGCGGAGAGCCGCACGGATGCCATCGTGCTGTCCCACATCCACTCCGACCATTTCGACGCGGCAGCGGCCGAAACGCTGGATAAGGACCATCCTGTGCTGGTACAGCCCGGCGATGAGGGGAACGAACTGCTGAAAGACTTTATCGACGTGCGTCCAGGCACTTCCGGCATCTTTAACGAAGTCGCTTTCGAGCGGGTCCCGGCGCGCCATGGCACATCTCAGGCTGTGCTGGACGACATGGGTCCCGGCACCGGCGTCGTTTTCATGGCGGCGGGGGAACCTACCATCTACTGGGCCGGCGACACGGTCTGGTACGAAGAGGTCGAAAAGGCGATCCGCACCTTCCAGCCGGAAGTTATCGTGGTCCACGCGGGCTCTGCCATGTGGAACGGTGAACCCATCATCATGAACGCGGAAGACGTGATCGCGGTCTGCAAAGCGGCGCCCAACGCCAAGGTGATCGCCGTGCACATGGAATGCTGCGACCACTGCATCGTTTCGCGGGCGGACCTGCGGGCGGCTGCGGAGGCTGCCGGTATTTCCGAGGAGCAGCTCCTCATCCCGGCGGACGGGGAGGAGATCGCGATCCAGCAGGAGGCAGCGTTTTAAATGAATAAGATCGGTTTCGGTTTTCTGCGTCTGCCGCTGCTGGACCCAAAGAACGACCAGACGACGGACTACGAAGAACTCAATAAAATGGTGGACGCCTTCCTGGCGTCCGGGCAGAACTATTTCGACACCGCCTGGACATACATGGACGGGGAGAGCGAGAACGCGATCCGCAAGGCGCTGGTGGAGCGTCACCCCCGGGAGAGCTTCCGCCTGGCGGACAAACTCCCCGGTTACATGGCCAAGAGCGAAGCGGACAGCGAGCGGTTTTTCCGGGAGAGCCTGGAACGCACCGGCGCCGGCTACTTCGACGTATACCTGGTGCACGGCGTGGACAGCGAGAGCTACGAGCGCTCCAAGCGGATGCACCACTTCGATTTTGTGCGGCAGCTGAAGGCGGAGGGCAGGGTGAAGGAGATCGGTTTCTCCTTCCACGACAACGCGAACGTCCTGCGGCAGATCTTGGAGGAACAGCCCGGCATGGACTACGTGCAGCTGCAGATCAACTATCTGGACTGGGAGAGCGACTCCGTGCAGAGCCGCAAATGCCTGGAAGTAGCGGAGGAGTTCGGCAAAAAGGTGATCGTCATGGAGCCCGTCAAGGGCGGCATGCTGGCGAATGTGCCGGAGGAAGCCGCGGAGATCCTGGCGAAGGCGAACCCGGACTGCAGCCCGGCGCACTGGGCGCTTCGGTTCGTGCAGCAGATCCCTTCCGTGGATGTCTGCCTCTCCGGCATGAGCACCCTGGCTCAGGTCGAAGACAATCTGGGCGACTTTGTACCACTGTCGAAGGCGGAGGATCTGGCGCTCAAGAAGGCTGCCAGGGTCATCCTCGATAAGACGGCCATCCCCTGCACCGGCTGCAGCTACTGCGTTTCCGGCTGCCCGCAGCGGGTGTGGATCCCCAAATATTTTAAGCTGTACAACGAATATGCGGCAAAGCCCGACGACAAATGGAAGGTGGCGCCCGAGTATAAAAAGATGACGGAAGGCCGCGGCGCGGCGAAGGATTGCATCGGCTGCGGCGCCTGCGAGAGCGTCTGTCCGCAGCATCTTCCCATCATCGAAAATCTGAAAAACGTATCCGAAGCGCTGGATTAGGAGGCAAACATGTATACACCGACACTGGAAGAAGCGAGAAAGTTAATGGAAGAGCACAATCAGGAGGCGTTCCACCGGCATCATGCGGAGACGGTCTCCGGCGTGATGGGCTACTTCGCGAAGGAGTATGACCCGGAGAACGAGGAATTCTGGCGCTGCGTGGGCATGCTCCACGACCTGGATTTCGAGGAATTCCCCGAGGAGCACTGCGTCAAGGAGATGCAGTGGCTGGAGGAGATGGATTTTAACCCGGCCATGACCCGGGCCATCGTCGCCCACGGCTGGGGGCTTACCGGTGCACCGTACGAACCGGAGAGCCAGATGGAAAAACTGCTGTTCGCCTCCGACGAACTGACGGGCCTGATCGGCGCAGCGGCGCTGATGCGGCCCTCCAAGTCCTGCGCGGACATGGAACTCAAGTCCCTGAAGAAGAAATACAAGGACAAGAAGTTTGCCGCCGGCTGCAGCCGGGAAGTCATCCAACAGGGCGCCGAGATGCTCGGCTGGGAGCTGGACGAACTGCTTCAGAAGACCCTGGACGCGATGAAGAGTCTTGAAATCTGAAAACGGCGGATATATAATAAAACATCGGCGATGACGAAAACTTCGGTATCCGAAGCCCTGCAGAGAGCCTGCGGCCGGTGCGAGCAGGCGGGATACGATGCCTTTCCACTTTCCGAGCCGCCCGCGAGGAGCGGGAGGGTCGCGCCCTTTACAGCGCGGGACGAGTGGCCGGGTCACCCCGAAGGGACCCCGGCAATTTGGGTGGCAACGCGGAGTCTTCCGTCCCAAGCAGCAATGTGGGTCGGAAGACCTTTTTATTAGGAGGAGAGCATGTTAGACATCAAATTTGTAAGAGCAAACCCCGAAGCCGTAAAGGAGAACATCAAGAAGAAGTTCCAGGATGAGAAGCTGCCCATGGTGGACGAAGTCATCGCCATGGACGAGGAGCTCAGAGCGGCCAAGACCCGCGGCGACGAGCTGAGAGCCAACCGCAACAGCGTATCCAAGCAGATCGGCCAGCTGATGAAGGCCGGCAAGAAGGACGAGGCGGAAGAGGCCAAGAAGAAGGTCACCGAGATGGCCGACGAGCTGGAAGCCCTGGAAAAGAAGGAAGAAGAGCTCGCTGCGGAGATCAACCAGCGCATGATGGTCATCCCCCAGATGATCGACCCCTCCGTTCCCATCGGCAAGGACGACTCCGAAAACGTGGAGATCGAAAAGTTCGGCGAACCCGTCGTTCCCGAATGGGAGATCCCCTATCATATCGACATTATGGAAAGCCTGGCCGGCGTGGATCTGGACAGCGCCAGAAGAACCTCCGGCAACGGCTTCTACTACCTGAAGGGCGACGTGGCCAGACTGCACTCCAGCATCCTGAGCTATGCCAGAGACTTCATGCTCAACAAGGGCTTCGAGTACTTCATCCCGCCCTTCATGATCCACGGCGACGTGGTAAAGGGCGTTATGTCCTTCAAGGAAATGGAGAACATGATGTACAAGATCGAGGGCGAAGACCTCTATCTGATCGGCACCTCCGAACACTCCATGGTCGGCCGCTTTATCGGACAGATGCTGGATAAGGATCAGCTGCCCCAGGCCCTGACGAGCTACAGCCCCTGCTTCCGCAAGGAAGTCGGCGCCCACGGCATCGAGGAGAGAGGCGTATACCGCATCCACCAGTTCGAGAAGCAGGAGATGGTCGTCATCTGTGAACCCGAAGATTCCCCCATGTGGTTCGACAAGTTGTGGAACAACACCGTGGAATTCTTCCGCAGCATGGACATCCCCGTACGTACGCTGGAATGCTGCTCCGGCGATCTGGCAGACCTCAAGGTGAAGTCTCTGGACGTCGAAGCCTGGTCTCCCAGACAGCAGAAGTACTTCGAAGTCGGCAGCTGCTCCAACCTGGGCGATGCGCAGGCCAGACGTCTCGGCATCCGCGTCCGCGACAAGGAGAACGGCAACTACTTCGCGCATACGCTCAACAACACCGTCGTCGCGCCGCCCAGAATGCTCATCGCGTTCCTGGAGAACCACTATCAGCCGGACGGCACCGTTACCATTCCTGAGGTGCTCTGGCCCTACATGGGCGGTCAGAAGGTCCTCACCCCGAAGAAGTAAGGAAAGACTGCCATGGACGAGAAACTTAAACAGCTCTACCTGGAGATGTGGAAGTGGGACGAAGGCGACGCACAGCTCATCCAGCACTTCGCGAAAGTGCACAGTTTTGCGCGGCTCATCGGCACCTGCGAAGGCCTGGACGCGGACACCCTGTACCTGCTCGAGACCGAGGCGCTGCTCCACGATATCGGCATCATCCCCGCCCGCAAGGAATTCGGCCAGGGGAGCGGCAAATTCCAGGAAAAGGTGAGCGATCCCCTCGTCCGGGACATGCTGGGCAAGCTGGGGTTTGACCCGGCCATCATCGATCGGGCCGCCTACGTCGTGAGCCATCATCACACCTACAATCGTATCGACGGGCCGGATTATCAGATCCTGGTGGAGGCGGATTTTCTGGTGAATCTGTTCGAAGAGGACGAACCCCGGGAAGCCGTCGAAGCCGCCTGCCGGAACATCTTTAAGACCGAAACAGGCAAAAAACTGTTGGAAGAGATGTTTCTGAAGCCTGCGCAGACCTTTGTAAAGGCCGTGCGCAGCTGATCGCCAAAGACCGATCGATCATAGTTTTTCAAGGACTGCCGGAAACGGCGGTCCTTTTTTATCGGCAGGTGTTCAGTATATGCCGCCATACCTTGTGTAGTAATTCTTTTAAGTATATGATAAAATAATTATTATCTTTTGCGAAATATTCGAAATTGCCTAAGTAGTATAGGAGACGACATATGCAAACCATTTCCGTACCCGAACTGAAACCCATCAGAGAGGTGCCTTTATATAACGATTTTCGGGAACTCATCCGCGGCAGCGCCGAACGGTTCGGCAGCGACCCCGCTTTCCAGATCAAGATCCGGAGGGAGACGAAGACGGCGCCGGCCCAGTACCGCACCCGTTCTTTCCTCGAAGTGAAAGACGACGTGGATGCGCTGGGCGCAGCCTGGCTGCGCCGCGGCATGCTCGGCAAACGCCTTGCCATCATCGGCAAAAACCGCTATGAGTGGGTCCTGGGCTATTGGGCTCACCTGTGCGGCCTCGGCATCACCGTGCCTCTGGACAAAGATCTTCCCCAGGAGGAACTGGAGCGCTCCCTGCTGACTGCGAAGGCGGATGCGCTGTATTTCGACCTGGCCCACATGCCGCTGGTGGAGGCGCTGAAGCAAAAACCGGAATTCGCCCATCTGCAGTTTTTCTGCATGGACGATGCGGCAGGATTCGACAGCACGGAAAGTCTGCTGGCGGAAGGCGCGAAGGACGTGCAGGCCCTGGCGGAATACCGGAACCTGCCCGTGGACGGCAAGGCTCTTGCGGTCATTCTGTTCACCTCCGGCACCTCTGGCCTGGCCAAGGCGGTGCAGCTCTCCCAGTTCAACATGACCCATAACATCTGGTCCGTGCTCTCCGCAGAAGACCTGCGCCACGGCGACGTCAACATGGCGTTCCTGCCTTATCATCATACGTTCGGTTCCACCGGCCAGACCATGATGTATGCCGCAGGCATGAAGTCCGTGTACTGCGACGGCCTGAAATACATCCAGAAGAATATCGTGGAATACAAGGTGAGCGTCTTTATCTGCGTTCCGCTGCTGATCGAAGCCATCTACAAGCGCATCATGACGGAGGTGGAAAAGCAGGGCAAGATGAAGAAGCTGAAGACCGGTCTGAAGATCTCCAATGCTCTGCGCAAAATTGGCGTGGACAAGCGCCGGGAGCTGTTCTCCGAGATCCACGAAAAGCTGGGCGGCGGCCTGCGCTATATCGTATCCGGCGCATCGCCTCTGGATCCGAAGGTGGAGCAGGGCTTTATCGACATGGGCATCATGGTGGTGCAGGGCTACGGCATGACGGAGACCGCTCCGGTGCTGGCGGGAGAGAATCCCGGCCACGTAAGACCCGGCAGCATCGGCCACTCGATACCCGGCGTGCGGCTCCGCATCGAAGACCCCAACGAAGAGGGCATCGGCGAGCTGACGGCCCAGGGCCCCAATGTAATGCTGGGCTATTATGAGAACGAGGAGGCCACGGCGGAGATCTTCGAAGGCGGCTGGCTCCACACCGGCGATCTGGCCAGCGTGGACAAGGACGGCTACCTGTATATCCGGGGCCGCAAGAAGAACGTGATCGTGCTGAAGAACGGCAAAAATATCTATCCCGAAGAGATCGAGCTGCTGGTGGGCAACCTGCCCTACGTAACGGAATGCCTGGTGTTCGGCGAGCCCCGGGCGAAGGACGGCGACCACAAGGACCTGGTGCTGTCCGTACGTATGGTGTACGACCCCCAGCGCCTGCAGGAGACCCGCGGCGCGGTGACCCCGGAGCAGATCGAGGCCGCTGCGGAAGCCGATATCGAGGCCATCAACGAAAAACTGCCGCACTACAAGCGCATCTACCGCAGATATTTGACGACGGAGCCTATGGAAAAGACCACCACCGGCAAGATCAAGCGGTATAAGCAAAACCTGTAGCTGCCGATAACGCAAAACGAAAGGCCGTCCGGAGAACCGGGCGGCCTTTCGCGTAAGGAAGTTGATGTATAGGTGGTTGAAGTTGTTTTCGACTTAGCTAATTTTCATTGGAGGTGAGTTCTTATCTGAAGTCTTTGCTGAATCTGTACTGGCCGATGCAGTAAGCTGCCATCAGGATGAGGGCTACGACGAAGTAGCTGACGTTGGTGGCGGGGGTGAGCTGCAGAGCGACTACCATGAGTGCGAGTGCGAGTACGACGATCAGAGAAAACATAATGTTCTTCTTCATTTTTTCTTCCTTCTTTCTTAAACGAATAGTTGTATTTTTAAGATTTGTTTTTATTTTAACGGGATCGTTATTTCTTTAACATCTCCCTTGCAAATACAATATACAACGAACCGTTTATTAAGTAAAACGACAAAAAATATTAGTCACTGTGAAGGTTTCTCACAATGAGCGGGGCGCTTTGCGCAGGGCGGTTTTTGTCGTATAATAGTGCCACGAAAACGGAGGAAACTGCGATGCGCTTAAACAAATATATTGCCCAGGCGGGGATCTGCTCCCGCAGAAAGGCGGACGAGCTCACCCTGGCGGGCAAAGTGAAGATCAACGGAGCGGTCATGAAGACGCCGGGCTACGACGTGCAGGAAGGCGATGTGGTCGTCGTGGACGGAAAACCGGTGGAGGCGCCGGAGAAGACGGTCTACTATGCCCTCAACAAGCCGGCCGGCTACATCACCACCACGTCGGACGAAAAGAACAGGCCCACCGTGCTGTCACTGCTGACGGACGTCACCGCCCGGGTCTATCCCGTGGGCCGGCTGGACGGTCCCACCCGGGGACTGCTGCTCCTCACCAACGATGGAGATCTTTCCTATCATATAGCTCATCCGTCCCAGAAGGTCTGGAAGACCTATATCGCCGTTGTGGCGGGTCACGTAACGAAAGACGAGATCTGGGCCCTGCGCAACGGGGTGGATATCGGCGACAAGAAAAAGACCGCCCCCGCAAAGGTGACGGTGCTTAAGGAAAAGGGCGACCAGACGACGCTGCAGATCTGCATCCACGAGGGACGCAACCGCCAGGTAAGACGCATGTGCAAGGCCGTTGGCCACACCGTGCTGGCCCTGCAGCGCACGGCCATCGGCGACATCGCGCTGGGGCGCCTGCGGGAGGGCACCTACCGCCGCCTGACCCCGGCAGAGGTGGAATATCTGAAGAACTGCTAAACGCTTCGACCCCTTCGACAAGCTCAGGGACCGGCTCAGCGCAAGTAAAAAACCGGCTTCAAAAGCCGGTTTTTGTATGGGCCACAATGTGGATCTTACTTTCTCTTGCATTCCTTCGGGGTGACGCAGGTGCCGGAAGCTCTGCATACTACGATGGGCTCTTCCAGGAAGTCAGCTGCGGATGCGGAGATGTCCTTGCGGGAAACGACGACCTTGCGGGCTTCGAATACCATGTGGCGGGAAGTGTTGCCGATCTTGTCGATCTCGCCGTAAGCTTCGATGTAGTCGCCGGCATAGGTGGGCGCCAGGAATTCTACATTGTCGTATGCGCAGAACAGACCTTCGTCGCCGTCCAGCTTGATGAGCAGTTCGGTAGCAACGTCGCCAAACAGGTGTACCATGTGTGCGCCGTCAACGAGTTCGCCGCCGTAATGGGCATCCTTCGCGGACATTCTGACTCTGATCGTAGATGTGATCTTTTCCATTTTTTTAAATCCTCCTTGTATAAAACACATAAATGTTTTTGGCAAAACTTCCAGCGTTTTAATAAAAACGCCGAAACTAACATAGATAGTATACAGCATTTGTGACAAAAAACCATATTTCCATTTACTTTTCCCGAAAAAATTGGTATTATGCTATGAGGATAGACTAGGTGAAGTGGGCGCTTACCCATTCCGATATAAAGTCTTATCAAAACGATTCAGTTTTTATCTATAAGGAGGACAAAAGCTATGCAGAAACATGCACCGAATCCGTACGGCACTTACAGAGTCATCTCCCCCAAGGGAGTTCTGCCTCAGCCTGCGGATGTCATCGACAACAACATGGAGATCTGGGATAACGAAGTTCTGATCGACGTTCAGACCCTGAACATCGACTCCGCTTCCTTCACCGAGATCGTAAAGCGCGTTCTGAATAAGAAGCCCGCTGAAGTTACCACCAAGGAAGAAATGGAAGCGATCGGCAACAAGATGAAGGAGATCGTCGCTCACGCCGGTAAGCACAAGAATCCCTGGACCGGTTCCGGCGGCATGCTGATGGGCACTGTTGAGCAGGTTGGCGACAACTATGTTGGCGACCTGAAGCCCGGCGACAAGATCGCTACTCTGGTTTCCCTGTCCCTCACCCCGCTGAGAATCGACGAGATCCTCGAGATGAGACCGGCTATCGACCAGGTCGACATCAAGGGTAAGGCTATCCTGTTCCAGTCCGGCATCTATGCAAAGCTGCCCGACGATATGCCCGCAGGTACCGCACTGTCCGCTCTGGACGTTGCAGGCGCTCCCGCTCAGGCTGCAAGACTGGTCCAGTCCGGTCAGAAGGTCCTGGTCATCGGCGGCGGCGGCAAGTCCGGTCTGCTCTGCCTGTACGAAGCAAAGAAGAGAGCCGGCGTTACCGGTCTCGTAGTCTGCGCTGCAGGTTCCCAGAAGTCCGAAGACAGAGCCAGAAATCTGGATCTCGCTGACGTATACTTCCATATGGATGCTACCGATGCAGTCGGTATGTACGAAAAGGCTATGGAACTGACCAACGGCGAACTGTTCGACGTTGTTATCAACTGCGTTTCCATCGAAAACACCGAAATGGCTTCCATCCTGTGCACCAAGGATCTGGGCACCGTCTACTTCTTCTCTATGGCTACCAGCTTCACCAAGGCTGCCCTGGGCGCTGAAGGCGTAGGCAAGGACGTCACCATGATCATGGGCAACGGCTATGCTAAGGGTCACGCTGAGATCACGCTGCAGGTCCTGAGAGAACACGAAGGCATCCGCAAGCTGTTCGAAGAAATGTACGCATAATTCCGTATAGCAAACGCGCATAGAATAAGGAGAAATTATTTATGGCACGCTATTTCAAGGACATCGAACTGTGGAAGGACGTTACCGAAGAGCAGTGGAACGACTGGCATTGGCAGGTAGCGAACAGAGTTACCACGGTTGAAGACCTGAAGAAGGTAGTTAACCTCACCGAACAGGAAGAAGCAGACATCCGCGAAGTCGCTAAGAACTTCCGTATGGGCATCACCCCGTACTATGCTTCCCTGATGGATCCGGACGATCCCCGCTGCCCGGTCAGAATGCAGGCTGTTCCCGTTATCGCTGAGAACCACAGAAGCGATGCGGACATGCTGGACCCCCTTCACGAAGATGAAGACTCCCCGGCTCCCGGCCTCACCCACAGATATCCGGACAGAGTTCTGTTCCTGATCACCGACCAGTGCTCCATGTACTGCAGACACTGCACCAGAAGAAGACTGGCTGGCGAAACGGACGGCGCCCGTTCCCTGGAAGATATCGATAAGTGCATCGAGTACATCAGAAAGACTCCCGTCGTAAGAGACGTTCTGCTCTCCGGCGGCGACGCTCTTCTGGTGGAAGATGACGTCCTCGAATACATCATCAAGAAGCTGAGAGAGATCCCCCACGTGGAGATCGTCCGTATCGGCTCCAGAACTCCCGTCGTATGCCCGATGCGTATTACGGAGGATCTGTGCAACATGCTGAAGAAGTATCACCCCATCTGGCTGAATACCCACTTCAACAACCCCAAGGAGATCACCGACTACTCCAAGCAGGCCTGCGCAAGACTTGCTGACGCCGGTATCCCCCTCGGCAACCAGTCCGTACTGCTGCGCGGCGTCAACGACTGCCCGCACATCATGAGAGAACTGGTCCAGAAGCTGGTCCAGATGAGAGTCAGACCGTACTACATCTATCAGTGCGACCTGTCCCTGGGCATCGAACACTTCAGAACCCCCGTTTCCGCAGGTATCGAGATCATCGAAGGTCTGCGCGGCCACACTTCCGGCTACGCTGTTCCGACGTTCGTTATCGACGCCCCGGGCGGCGGCGGCAAGACTCCGGTCATGCCCCAGTACGTTATCTCCCAGAGCCCCGGAAAGTACGTTCTGCGCAACTACGAAGGCGTTATTACGACTTACACCGAGCCGACTGATCTGCCGAAGCTACCCTGCACCTGCGATTACTGCACAGGCAAGAAGAAGTACGAGTACGAAGGTGTCGAAGGTCTCCACAGAGGCCAGAGACTGGCTATGGAACCCCAGGATCTGCTCAGACACAGAAGAAACAAGAAGTAGGCCTGCGTTTTCAATAACAACGACTATGCAGAGGGCGGAAAATCTTTTCCGCCCTTTGTTTTCCAATATGTATCAGGAGTTTTTATGGGCTTTATCGCCGATATCCAGAAAAAATACAAAACCGTTTCCATCGTCGGCATGGCCAAAAACGCCGGAAAAACAACAGCGCTCAACTATCTGCTGGAGGAGGCCTACGACGAAGGGCTCCGCATGGGCGTAACGTCCACAGGCAGAGACGGCGAGACGAGCGACCTGGTGTTCGAAACGGACAAACCGAAGGTCTATCTGTTCGAAGATACCATCGTCACCGTTCCCGAACAGCTCTTCGGTCTAGCGGAGACCAGCCTGGAGATCTTAAAGCGGACGACCTGCCGCACGGCTCTGGGACAGGTGCTTCTGTGCCGGGTGGCCAGAAGCGGCTACGTGCAGATCGCAGGCCCCGGCAGCATTATGGAGCACAAGAAACTGTGCGGACAGATGTTCGACCAGGGCATCGATATGATCATCATCGACGGCGCCATCGACCGCAAATCCATCGCGGATCCCGCCACTTCCGATGCCATCATCCTGTCCACCGGTGCCGTCATCTCCCGCCGGATCAAGAACGTGGTGGAAGAGACCGTCCACGTGGTGAGCGTCTACAACAGCCCCCTGGTGGAGGACGAAACGCTGAGAGGCATCCTGGAGCAGGAAGACAAGGAGGTCTTCCGCATCCTGACGGTCGATAAGGACTATAACGTCTCCCAGGTGCCGGTACGCACGGCGCTCGGTGCAGGTCCCATCGTCAATGACGCCATCGATGAAGATACCCGTTTCGTGTTTATTCCGGGTGCCATCACCGAACGTATCCTGGACCATATCAGCCCTGCCAAGCTGAAGCAGGTGACCATCGTTCTGCCCAACCCGACGAAGGTCTTTGTGGGCGCGACCCGCTGGCAGCAGCTGAAGAAGATGGGACTGCACGTTCAGGTGCTGGAGAACATCAAGGTGGCGGCGGTAACGGTCAACCCGTTCTCGCCCCATGGCTACAGTTTTGACCGCGACGAACTGCTGAATGCCGTTCAGGAAGCCCTGCCCGGACTTCCCGTCGTGGACGTTAGAGTAGGAGGCCTGGATCTGTGAGCACCGCCTATAAACCCCCTCTTTCTAAGACCGCGACCCGCCAGGTCGTAGGATTTACCTACGTCTGGGACGAGATCGGTCCCCATACGCCCTACGGCGCAAAGCTGAAGCGGGATTTTAGACCCTACATGCCCGGCGAAGAAGACGATCTGCGGGGTCACCTGCAGGATATGGCGCTGCTTTCCGACCAGATCTGTTCGGACGAAAAGACCGTGAGCGCCGTTCTGAACGACCTGTGCGAGCTGAAGGAGATCGGCCTGTCCGTCGCCAACAGCGGCGCCCAGACGCTCAGCGTGCCGGAACTCTTCAACATCAAGAGCTTTCTCGTGCACACCCGCAAGATCCGCCAGCTGATGCACGAGAAGATGGGCAAGGCTCCGAAACGCTATGCCCTGAAGGATACGACGGATCTGCTGGATCTGATGGATCCCACCGGCGAATACATGGACACGTTCTTCGTGTACGATGCCTTCTCCGAAAAGCTGGCCGCCTACCGGATCGAGAGCCGGGAGATCGAGCGGAAGATCAGGCGGGTAAAGAAGGGGATCCGGGAGCAGCTGCAGCGGGAGCATGGTTTTGCCATGACCCCGAAATTCGAACTGTCCGTTCCCCGGACCGACAAGACCCTGATGGATCTGGCGGAAAGCCTGCCCGAACTGGAGCGGACCAGCGAAGATTACATGAACGTCATCTTCGAGATCAAGGCAAACGACGAGATCTTCGCCATCGAACAGCGGCAGAGCGAGCTGAACGGACTCATCGAAGAGGAAGAACTGGCTGTCTGCCGGCAGCTGTCTTTGGACATCGCAGCCCATGCGGAAGATCTTACCGCCAACTGCGGCGCCATCGGCCGGATGGATCTGGACATGGCAAAATGCCTGTACGCCAAGCGGCACGACTGCACGGCTCCTTCCGTGTGCCAGGAGCACAGGATCCGGATCGAGGACGGCAGAAATCTGCAGGTGGAGGACGCCCTGAAGGAACAGAGGCGCAGTTACATCCCCGTAAGCATCGAGCTGGCTGACGGGGTCACCGCCATCACCGGCGCCAACATGGGCGGCAAGACCATCAGTTTAAAGATGGTCACCCAGTGCTGCCTGCTGATGCAGTATGCCATGTATGTGCCGGCAAAGCACATGGAAGCGGGACTTTCCAACTACATCCACGTGCTGATCGGCGACTCCCAGAACGTGCAGAGAGGCCTCTCCAGCTTCGGCAGCGAGATGGAGGAACTGAAGGAGATGCTGGACAATGCCCAGCCCCGTTCCCTGCTGATGATCGACGAGATCGCCTCCGGCACTAACCCGGCGGAAGGGTTCGCTCTTACGAAGAGCTTTATGAAATATTTCTCGACAAAGCCCTATATCACCATCATCACGACACATTTCGATCACACCGCCTCCGGCGAAGAAGTGCACAATCTGCAGGTGAGGGGCCTGTCCGGTGCCGATTTCGGAAAGCTGGCGAGAGAACTATCCACTGCGAACCGCCGGCAGCGCATCGAGATCCTGGGAAAATACATGGATTATCGCCTGATTCCCGTAGATACCGTGGGAGAAGTGCCCCGGGACGCGTTGAATATCGCAAAAATACTTGGAATTTACGATGAAATTATAGACGAAGCCCGTACTTATTTGATATAATACGTTGGTTGCATAGTTAATTATTTAACATATTGAAGGAGAAAAAGGATGACAAGCAAACTGAATTTGGACCAAAACGTCATCGCGAGCGCAAGAAACCATGCTAAGAATATCGCTGAAAGCATGCAGGAGTTCATCAACGCGCACACTACTGTCTCTACCGAAAGAACCGTTCTGAGACTGCTGGGCGTTGACGGCGTAGACGACGTCGAAAGACCTCTGCCCAACGTTCTTGTAGACGCGATCAAGGACGGCGGCGGTCTGCCCAAGGGCATTGCCTACTGGATGGGCAACGCGATCATCAAAACGGGCAAGACTCCCCAGGAAATTGCCGAGGCAGTTTCTCTGGGTCAACTGGATCTGATGAAGTTGGAACCCGTTTCCATGGAAGAGGCCCGCAAGGCCATCGAGCCGTACGTAGAAGAAGCTCTTGCGAAGATCCGCAAGCAGACGGCTAAGAGAGAAGAATACCTGGCGACGATCGGCGAAGGAAAGAAGCCGTATCTGTATGTCATCGTTGCGACCGGCAACATTTACGAAGACGTGAACCAGGCAGAAGCTGCAGCCCGCCAGGGTGCAGATATCATCGCCGTTATCAGAACGACTGCACAGTCCCTGCTGGACTACGTTCCCTACGGCGCCACCACCGAAGGTTTCGGCGGTACCTATGCAACGCAGGAAAACTTCCGCATCATGAGAGAGAGACTGGACAGAGTCGGCGAAGACATCGGCAGATACATCCGCCTGTGCAACTACTCCTCCGGTCTGTGCATGCCCGAGATCGCAGCCATGGGTGCTCTGGAACGTCTGGACGTCATGCTCAACGACGCCCTGTACGGCATCCTGTTCCGCGACATCAACATGCAGAGAACGATCGTAGACCAGTTCTTCTCCAGAGTCATCATCGGCTACTGCGGCATTATCTTCAACTCCGGCGAAGATAACTACCTGACGACCGACGACGCGATCGAAGCGGCGCACACCGTTCTGGCTTCCCAGATGATCAACGAACAGTTCGCTGTTCTGGCCAACATTCAGGAATGGCAGATGGGTCTGGGCCACGCGTTCGAAATGGATCCCATGACCGAAGACGGCTTCCTGCTGGAGCTGTCCCAGGCGCAGATGGCAAGAGAGATCTTCCCCAACGCTTCTCTGAAATACATGCCTCCCACGAAGTTCATGACCGGCAACATCTTCCGCGGCCATATCCAGGATGCTCTGTTCAACCTGGTCGCCGTCTGGACGGGTCAGTCCCTGCAGCTGCTGGGCATGCTCACCGAGGCCATTCACACCCCGTTCCTGCAGGACCGTATGCTCTCCATCGAGAACGCCAAGTATGTGTTCAATAACGCGCGCCACCTGGGCGACGAGATCGAATACAAGAAGGACGGCATCATCCAGAAGAGAGCGCAGAAGGTTCTGCACGACGCAAACGAACTGCTGGCGCAGATCGAGAAGGACGGCCTGTTCCCGACCATCGAGGCAGGTAAATTCGCTGCAGTCAAGAGACCGTTCGAAGGCGGCAAGGGCCTCGAAGGCGTAGCCACCAAGGACAACGATTTCTACTTCAATCCGTTTATCGAGAAGATGCTGGGAGGTGCCAAGTAATGAGTACAGTCACAACCGCTACAAGCACCGTCGATCTTACCAAGATCAAGCCTTACGGCGATACATTCAACGATGGTAAAGTGCAGATGAGCTTTACCCTGCCCGTACCCGACGGCGAAGAGGCACAGGAAGCTGCCCGTCAGTACGCGAAGCTGATGGGTATGGACGAACCGTCTGTGACCCACCACAGCGATCTGGGCATCGGCTACACCTTCTTCGTAGTCTACGGCGCCGTTCACCACACGGTGGACTACACCAAGATCCACGTTACGAAGGTAGAATCCGACGTATTCGACCGCGTTGAGTGCGGCGAATGGATCGCGAAGAACATCGGCCGCACCATCACCATGGTCGGCGCATCCACCGGTTCCGACGCCCACACCGTAGGCATCGACGCCATCATGAACATGAAGGGTTTCCACGGTCACTTCGGTCTGGAGCGCTTCAAGAACGTAAACGCCATCAACATGGGCTCCCAGGTCCCCAACGAAGAGCTGATCGCCAAGGCTATCGAAGTCAACGCCGACTCCATCCTCGTTTCCCAGACCGTGACCCAGAAGGACGTTCACATCAAGAACCTCACCAACATGGTAGAGCTGTGCGAAGCGGAAGG